>JAQYWN010000400.1 GCA_029379265.1 Rhizonema sp. NSF051 | reverse complement strand
ATACTATTTACATTCAATTTGTGTAAAATGAATGATTAAACTATGAGATAAAAAACGAGTAGTAAAAATAGATGATGATTAAGATCCAGGTAGAGTTTTGGGTGGGACATCATTACCATCATCTTCTGAATCTTCTGAATTTACAGTTAGATCCCTGCTTAAAAATGCGGTTTGTGAGTTTATTTTGTTTCCGTTTCTTGATGAGAAAATCTTTATTGAGTTAGCGAATATCTTTGAACCAAACTTAGTATTACTGCTCATGGGAAAGTACCGGATTGTTTGTAACTCTCTACAACTTGAGATACACTCCCGTAAATTGCCAATCCGGAAAATCAAAAAAAATAATGTAAATTTAGCCGTTAGCTATTAGCTATCAGCTAACATGATCTATGAAAACTCGATTTGTGTTACGTACATATACAAAATTCCTGTTATAGCTGAGTGAGAGGTAAAGCTCGCCGGGGTGTAAGCTTCCCCCGGCAGACTTTACGTAAGTATTAGTTTGCGGTAGATAAAGGAACTACAGAAGTGCTGAATGCTTTATGCAAAAGTAGAAAAACCTAAATTAGGTGGAATGTCCTGAATACGTCCAGGCCCTACGCCTCGCAAAGCTTCTCTCAAAGAAATATCGCCAGTGTACAAAGCACGACCAACGATCGCACCGGTGACACCTTGTGGTTCCAACGCTAACAAACTCAACAAATCGGTGACGGAACTGACGCCACCAGAAGCGATAACAGGAACGGAAACTGTCGCCACAAGCGAACGCAAAGCTTCCATATTAGGCCCAGAGAGAGTCCCATCACGTTGAATATCGGTGTAGATAATAGCTGCTGCCCCTAATTCCTGCATTTGTACAGCCAATTGAGTTGCTAAAACGGATGAGGTTTCCAACCAACCGCGAGTTGCCACTTGTCCGTTACGGGCATCAATGCCGATAATAATCTGCCCTGGAAATTCTTGGCAAAGTTGTTGTACGAGTTGGGGTTGTTCTACAGCAATAGTTCCCAGGATCGCCCACCGCACGCCTAAGTTAAATAGCTGTTGTACGCTTGCGTGATCGCGCAACCCCCCACCAACTTGAATTGGTACTGACACTACAGAGGCGATCGCCTCGATTGCCGCAAAGTTGACTATTTTACCTGTTTTCGCCCCATCCAAATCGACTACGTGCAGTCGGGTAGCACCCTGTTCCACCCACTGTTTGGCAACCTCAACCGGATTGTCATTAAAAACCTCAGCTTGCTGATAATCTCCTTGGTAAAGTCGTACACAACGACCGGATAGTAAATCAATTGCCGGAATAACTTCCATAAATAGTCCTCCTAAACGTTAGGGAGTCGATGTGTCAAGGGTTTAATTATAGATACTGGGTACAGGCTTTTCTACATATCAAACCGGTCTATACAGGAATGGTGAAGAAAAATTCCCTATTCCCTACTTGCTTTGATGACAGCTTGCCCAAAACCCAGCACAATCAATATATTAGAAATCGTCAAAAACGATTCTGCACCCCCATGCAGCCAATCGATATTTGCCAGTTGTGTACCATAATGCACTTGGGCATAGATCCCAGCAGGTATCGTTACGGCAACAAACACCAGAGTGCCATAAAATCCATATAGAGCTAAACGCGGCATTTGGGTGCTGCGGCTGATATACCACAAGAAACCTATGTAGGGAAACAAGGAAAGAGCAAACAGCGTTCCTTTAGAAATCATGACTTTTGAGGGGAGTGGAGGAGTTAGAAGACGCGTAGGGGCGGGTTTATTACAAAATCATGAAGCAAACACGACATTTTCTCAAACCCGCCCGTACAGGACGTAGGGGCGGGTTTATTACAAAATCATGAAGCAAACACGACATTTTCTCAAACCCGCCCGTACAGAAGTTAAAAGAAATTATTGCTTCGATGCAATTTCTGTCTTGTCTGATTGTGATGGCTGTAGCGACTGATTGGAACGCCAAATCAACACTGCAGCCCACCAAAGCGCAAAATTACCCACTAAAGTCATGGTAGCTTGCAGTGTCACCACCCATTCTAAAGATTCCGCGTTGTCGAAATAGTGCCAAGTACAGGCACACATGGCGCTGACCAAAGCTGGTAACATAGCGAAAGATAAGCCCCACCAAGCGCGATTACCAGTGGCTTCGCCATAATTCCAAATCAGCCAAATAGCGGCAATCCACTCTATAACGCTAGAGATATGAATAATCCAAGTGGGAATTGAAAGAGCGTGCATGAGAATTTTGTGTTAGGTGTCGTAGAAATGCAACAAAGCAGCGCGTTTGTCAAGGGGTGTTGTGTTAGGAATCAAGATTTCTCACTTTATTCACCACATCCTCATCAAAAATTGCTAATGTAAAATCCAAAATAGTAAAAAATATGCGGGCGTTGTTATCTGGATACTATGGTAAAGGAAATGGTGGGGACGAGGCTTTGTTGGCAACACTTCTACAAATGCTACCACCTCATGTCACACCTGTGGTTCTCTCTGGCAATCCAAAGGAAACCCGCGATCGCTACTCTGTAGAAGCGCATGATCGTATGGCTTTATTACCTGTACTTCAAGCTGTGCGTTCCTGCGATGCTTTCATTTGGGGTGGTGGAAGCTTAATCCAAGATGCAACTAGTGCCATCAGTCCATTATATTACGCCGGGTTAATGGCTTATTGTCAGACAATGGGGTTGAAAACTATTGCTTGGGCACAGGGAATTGGTCCTCTGAAACGTCCTGTCACTCAATGGTTAGCACAGCAAACTTTTGGAAATTGTACCAAAGTTAGTGTACGCGATCGCGCTTCTGCGGGAATACTCACTGACTGGCAAATTCCTTATATCCAAGCTCCCGATCCGGTTTGGGCGTTGGAATCCAAGCCAGTACCTGGACTTTGGGATTTACCTGCTCCTAGAGTTGCCGTAACATTGCGAACCCATCCCCTACTGACAGAAACACGTCTTGCCAATTTGACTCGCGCACTCGTTGATTTTCAAAAAGCCACACAGGCTTTTATATTATTACTGCCTTTTCAAAAAAGTGAAGATTTAAGCATAGTCCAAACAATTCAACCGCAACTTAAAGATGTTAGCCAGATCGTCTGCTTAGAAGAGCCGCAACTTTTAAAAGGAGTTTTTCGCGGTGTTGAGATGGCGATTGGGATGCGCTTGCACAGCTTGATTATGGCAGCTGCTGAAGGCTGTCGCTGTTTTGCTCTCAGTTACGATCCTAAAGTAAACCGATTGATGGAAGATTTGGACATGCCAGGGTGGGATTTGGCAAGTTTACCACATGACCCCAATTTTATCAGTACAACTTGGATCGAGCATTACGCGAATGGTGAGCCACTGTCACCAGCAAAAATTCAATTTCTAGTAGATCGAGCGCTAATACATCGCGAGGTGTTAAGAGATTCTTTAGCTGAATAAACGGTTAACAATCTTAGCTTTCTCGCCGTAAACCTCCCATTATATTCCTCTTAGGAATTAGTGGTGAGATATTTTTAAACAATCCAAAATCTTTATTAAGACGCTTGTAAATTGCCAATTTAAACATTAATAAAAAAAGCGCTGTATCTGACAGCTAAGCCCTGGCAATATGGGTGAAATCATCTCATCATCTGCTGACAATGTTGCTATCAGCATGAGTTGAGCATTGTGGCGACGGTACACTTCCACTTGTTTTAATCGCCAATTCACAATCCAGTATTCTTGAACTCCCTTGATAGAATACAGTTTTAGTTTTACTTCCCGGTCTCTACGTTCGTTTGTACTTCCTGATGATAATATCTCTACAATTAGCTCTGGTGCGCCTGTCAAATGTCCTTCTTCATCGACCAGTTGAGCTAATCGCTCATTGCTAATCCATATCACATCAGGAATGACATCATCTGCATCCGAGAAAATGATTCCCGGTGCTGTCAATGGCTGACCTAACTGAGTTGCCTGTGACCAAGCTAGTAATTGAACACATATTTTTCCGACCGCATCCTGGTGCATAAAATGAGGCGCACGAGTCACGAAAAGTTCTCCGTCAATAATTTCATAACGTTTCCACTCATCCGTCGCTAGGATTTCTAAATCGGCACTTGTCCACCGGACTTGGTTTGCAGCTTGGGTCATTTTACTGTCCAACTTCTTTACTTATCCTAACTTACGCTCCTGGTATACCCAGAAGCAGCGCGATCGCTCCTCACTCATCTCCTGTCCGGCAGACTTTTCGCCTGAGTTACCCTGTTACTTGTGGGCTTTCTGTTTTAATTTCTGTAACTAGAGTAAGACTAGCCCACTCACCTTTATCGTTATAGCTGCGAATCAAACGTTGGCGTAAGTTGGGTTGAATAAGCCAACCGACTTCGAGAAAAAATGGTTGACGTAATTGTAAGTTGAGTGGACAAGTCGCAGAAGCGCCATCGGGTAGCAGTAGTACTTGCACCTGAAGAAGTGAATCTTGGTCAAATTGGAGGATGTTCCCGTTGATGGAAGCCGTTGAGGTGATTGTACGATCACCAAAGGTTAAGTTTTGTTTTAATTTTCCAACGTCATCCAATTGTAACTGCATCGTTACTGAGTAACTATCGGGGGAACGCCAGTCTGGATAAATAGTCACTGCTTCACCCTGCCATTCTCCGAGAAGAGCTTCTACAGTTAGGGGTGGACGTTGTACGGGTTGAGTTCCAGCTAAATATTCTCGAATGAGAGTAAATTGGTTTAGTTGAAGGTTTTTATCGAACAGTTGAACGAGGCGTAAGCGGTGATTTTCATGAATTAAGCCAAGTTCTGCCCCAAATTCAGAATACGGTCCTAGTTGAATCGAACCTTGAGAAAAGGCTCCATTTTCACAAAACAGCACTCCTCGTCCTAGAGAACTGTATTCTAGAACTTTTTCACTTCCACCTAAGTTAACAATTTGGCGAATTGTCTGATTATTGTTCAACGCTTCTAAGGAAACAATGCTCTTAGTATCTCCCTGAAGTTCGCCTCGGGACGAAATTCGAGTAAATGAACCTCGCCATTCCCCAAGATTTTTTAGTAAAGCTTCCCATTGTGATGCCATAGCAATTTTATTAGTTGTGGGATATTGAGTGTTAGTTATTGTACTAACCATTAACCATCAACCATTTACTACTTGGCAAACCGCTGTACAGCAAATAAACTGCCGATGAATCCGACTGCTCCACCGAAACTTAGGAGGATGAGAGGCAAGAGTAAAGTTTGTGAGGTGGAGAGTTGTAAACCGTGGGCTAGAAATTGAATAAATTCTGGTTGATTGGTTAGCAATTTGCTGAGAAACTGTTGAAAGAGATTAATGAAGCTCCATGCGATCGCACCTCCGAGTAAGCCAAAAACAATCCCTTGCAAGATAAACGGTAAGTGAACCCAAGCCGAAGTCGCACCCATCAGTTGCATAATTTCTATTTCTCGACGTCGCGCTATGACAATCAGGCGAATGGTGGTTGTGGTGACGGCGATCGCTGTTATCGTCAAAATAATTGTAATGGAGAGCGAGATCCAGTTCAAACCTTGGTGTAACTGACCGATGCGTCTGACTGCTTCATCTACATACTGCACTGCATCAACTCCAGATAATTTGGCGATTTGTGTTGCCAACGTTGGTACAACTGAAGAGTTTTGCGCCTTCACCTTAATCTCATCAACGAGAGGATTTTCCCCAAGTTGCTTGGTAGCACCCTCAAGATCGGATATTCCCATTTCTTGAACTAATTTAGTCCAAGCTTGCTCTTTAGTAATTGTTTTTACATCTGCCACTTCTGGTATTTTTGCCACCAGTGGGGAAATGGTTTCTGCTTGATCGCCAGGATGGAGATAAACTGATATTTCTAATTGGTTACCGAATTGGTTGAGCAGTTTTTCCAATTGCCAGGAAGTTTGCAAACTCATACCAAATAGAAATAGTAGTACGGTAACTGTACTTACAGCCGCCCAGTTCATCCATCCACCACGTTGCAAACCAAGAATTGTTTCTTTGAGTAAGTAGTCAACTTTATTGAATAATTTCAACACAGTATACTGTATTTCCACTTCTATAACATTATCTTTTATACTCGCACTCTTTCATTTCGCAACCGTAAGGACGCTTAATCATATAAGCACAGGAGAACCATCCTCCCTTCACCACTTATAGTCCTGAGTTGAACAGTCATTTTATACGTACTGGACTTTGGGCACTAGACAGATGACAAACGATCAATGACACGCTCAGTGAGAGAATTAGAATTGTTAAGATTGAAAGAGAAAGTAGCACCATATCAGACCTAGCCTGAAAGAGCGAGTTACAAAAATCATGCCTTTAGAGATCGCTGTAGAGAAAAAAAAGTTAAAAAATCCGCCCTTAGAACTTCATTATTTGGGCGATCGCGTCCTCCGTCAACCAGCTAAGCGCATAGCTAAAGTGGAGGAAGAACTTCGCCAGACCGTGCGCGAAATGTTGCAAACCATGTATAGTCAGGATGGCATTGGTTTGGCTGCACCACAAGTGGGAATTCACAAACAACTGATTGTGATTGATTGCGAACCAGATAACCCAGCAAACCCCCCACTCGTTTTGATCAACCCTACCATCAAACACGTAAGTCGTGAAATTTGCGTTGCTCAGGAAGGGTGCTTGAGCATTCCTGGAGTTTATATGGATGTGAAGCGCCCTGTTGTTGTAGAAATTGCTTACAAAGATGAGTACGGGCGTCCCAAAACTCTCAAAGCCGGAGATCTACTCGGACGCTGCATTCAGCACGAAATGGATCACCTTAACGGAGTGGTATTTGTAGATCGTGTGGAAAATTCTTTGGCTTTGACGCAAGAGTTATCCAAGCATGGTTTCTCTTTTCAAGCTGTAAAATCAGTCGTATAGGGTGGTTGATTCGTGTATCTAACTCCAAAAAGCGGTTTGTTTCTGGCTGGTTCTTGTGTAACTGCGATCGCAGCTGTTGGTTCAATTTTTGAGCTTGGTTACGGCTCACCTGATTTAGGCACTCAAGCAACTGCAATTATCCTAGCCCTTTCACTTCCACTTACAGTATTATTTTTCCTTGCTGCAGTCAGAGATGCTAAAGCAAATCTTAAATAGCAGAAATGTCATTTGTCATTTGTGATAAGTGATAATTTTTACACTATTTTGACCGCACGCACATACTTTGCTTAGTCTTAGTAAGGGCTGAAGCCCTTACTAAAACATTTTAGTCAAGACTAAAAACGGGGTGTGGGGTGTAGGATGTGGGGTGTAAGGGGAGGAGACAACCACACCCCATAGGATACAAGCCCCTGAATTTATTTATGGAGACAGA
>JAQYWN010000399.1 GCA_029379265.1 Rhizonema sp. NSF051 | reverse complement strand
TTAAAATTGGTAATGAATATTTGGAAAAGATTGATAAAATCGCCTCAAGAAATGAAACTTCAGCAGCAATTGTATTACTAACTTGTTGGCAAGTTTTGTTGTTGCGGATTACTAAAGAATCAGATATTACAGTTGGCTTTCCGTGCAATGCAAGAAAATATCAGGAACTAAAAGAAACAATAGGACTATTGACAAAATATTTACCAATTCATTGTCAATTAAAAGATAATTTCAAATTCAATAATGTCTTGCACCAAGTTAAGATATTGGTAAGTGAGGTTGAAGAATGGCAGGAAAGTTTTACTTGGGAACAGATTGGTTGGTCAGATAAAAATGAGGCGCGATTACCTTTCTGCCCTTTAAGTTTCGATTTTGAAGAAGAATCTGCAAAGTATTTTGTTGGAGATTTATCGTTTTCAATTTACCAGCAGTATACCTGCACTGACCTATTTGAAATCAAACTTTATTGTCAGCGTTGGGAAAATTCTTTAATTGCAGCGTTTCATTATGATGCTAATTTATTTGATGCAGCCGATATTCAGCGGTTAGCAGGACAATTTCAAACCTTAGTAGCAAGTGTAGCTAGTAATTCAGAAGCGATTATCAGCGAGTTAGAAATTCTTCAGCCTGGTGAGCGCCAGCAATTACTAATCGAATTTAACAATACACAAACAGACTATCCGCTAAACAAATGTATTCAACAACTTTTAGAGGAACAGGCACAAATTACACCAAATAGTATTGCTGTTATCTGTAAAGACCAAAAACTAACTTATGCAGAACTGAACGCTCGTGCTAACAAACTTGCTCATCATCTACAGAAACAGGGAGTAAAAGAAGAGGTACTGGTAGGGATTTGCGTAGAGCGATCGCTGGAGATGATTGTCGGTTTGCTTGCTATTCTCAAAGCTGGCGGAGCCTATGTACCACTAGATCCTGCTTATCCGATAGAGCGGCTAGAGTTCATGTTGACAGATTCTCAAGCATCTGTGCTACTGACTCAGGAGAAGTTAGTTGGAAAACTTAGTGATTTATTTGCTTTGACACCAGCAAATTCCCTCATTTCTCATCCGATCTTCTGCTTAGACACAGACTGGGAGACTATTTCCCAGGAAACCGAGGTTAATCTTGTTAGTAGCGTCAGCAGCGATAACTTAGCTTATATCATCTACACCTCCGGTTCCACAGGCAAACCTAAAGGAGTGCTAGTAACTCATCAAAACTTGGTTAATTCGACTTTGGCTCGTCTAACCTATTACGATGAAGCGCGTGCCAACTTTCTGTTACTTTCATCCTTCGCCTTTGATAGTTCCGTAGCGGGAATCTTCTGGACACTGTGTCAAGGAGGAACACTTGTTCTCCCTCCAGAGGGAATACAGCAAGAGTTATCAAAACTTTTGCAGATAGTCGCCCAAAATCACATTTCACACTTATTAAGTCTACCTTCTCTTTATGCTCTGCTTTTAGAGCAGGCACAATCAGAACAACTCATTTCACTTCGTACAGTAATTGTAGCGGGTGAATCTTGCTCTAGAGATTTGGTACAACGTCATCTGGAAAAACTTCCAGACACATATCTGTTCAACGAATATGGTCCGACAGAAGCAACCGTTTGGAGCAGTGTTTATCATTGCCGAGCGCAGGAACAAAGAACACAAATCCCCATCGGCTGTGCAATTGCCAATACGCAGATTTATATCCTAGACTCCCGTTTGCGTCCTGTTCCAATCGGTGTTGTTGGAGAGATGTACATCGGTGGGTTGGGCATAGTTAGAGGCTATCTTCATCGCCCTGATTTAACTGCTGAACGCTTCATTCCCAACCCCTTTGTAGAACTACCAGGAGCGCGGCTGTATAAAACTGGGGACTTAGCTCGCTATCTCCCTGATGGTAAAATAGAGTTCCTCAACCGCATTGACCATCAAGTAAAAATACGTGGCTTCCGCATAGAGCTAGGGGAAATAGAGGCTGTTCTACGTCAACATCCTGCTGTAGAGCAAACTGTGGTTGTTGCCCGTGAGGATGTTCCTGGTAATCAACGCCTTGTAGCTTATCTAGTGGTAAATTCGGAAACTGCTCCCTCAACTCAAGAACTGCAACAGTTGCTCAAGCAAAAGTTGCCTGATTACATGGTTCCCTCAAACTTAGTGCTGCTAGAAGCCTTACCACTAACACCAAATGGTAAAGTAGACCGTCGCGCCCTCCCAGATCCGAATGTGATTCAATCTGAATTAAGAGCTTATGTAGCACCGCGTACCCCAGTGGAAGAGACGCTAGCAAGCATCTGGGCAGATGTATTGGGACGAAAACAAGTCGGTATCCACGACAACTTCTTTGAATTGGGTGGAGATTCTATTCTCAGCATTCAAGTGATTGCTCGTGCTAATCAAGCAGGTTTAGCACTCGCACCCAAGCAGCTATTTCAGCACCAGACCATCGCTCAATTGGCTACAGTAGCAGGTACTACTCAAGTTACAGTTGCCTTTCAGGGCTTGGTGACGGGACAAGTATTGCTGACACCGATCCAGAAATGGTTCTTTGAACAAGACTTCCAGCAACCGCATCACTGGAACCAAGCGATTCTGCTAGATGTGCATCAACCCTTAAACTTGGCACTGCTAGAGATGAGCGTACAACAATTGCTACTACATCATGATGCCTTGCGCCTACAGTTTATACATTCACCATCTGGCTTAGAGCAAGTTCATACCCTGCCAAATACCGCTGCAGGCATACAAATTGTAGATTTGTCAACCATCCCAGAGAAGGAACAAACTACAGCAATGACTACAGTTGCCAACCAGCTACAGGCTAGTTTAAATCTGGAATCTGGATTGCTAGTACAAGTGGCATTATTCGACTTTGGCTCAACCCAGCATAGCCGCTTACTACTGATTGTGCATCACCTCTTAGTGGATGGTGTTTCTTGGCGCATTTTGCTTGAAGATTTGCAAACAGCTTACCAACAGCTATCTCGTGGACAGGCAATCCAACTGCCACCCAAGACCACTTCCTTCCAAGATTGGGCACAACGCTTACACGAGCATGCACAAACCGCACTGATGTCAGAACTAGAATACTGGTTAGCCTTAGATTGGTCTAGTGTTGCTTCTTTACCAGTGGACTACCCTGAAGGTGTAAACATTAACACAGAAACAACAGCAAGTCAAGTGTCAGTGGTTCTAACGCCTGAAGAGACTCAGGTGCTACTACAGGAGGTACCGCAAGCATATAATACCCAAATTAATGATGTACTACTGGTAGTACTAGTGCAAGCTTTTGCTCAGTGGGCTGGAAAGCATTCCCTGTTGGTTGATCTAGAGGGTCACGGGCGAGAAGAGATTTTACCAGCTGTGGATCTATCACGTACAGTGGGTTGGTTTACCAGTGTCTTCCCTGTACTGCTGCAATTACCAGCAAAAATTACTATTGGAGAAGCCTTAAAGTTAGTCAAAGAGCAACTGCGCCGTATTCCCAACCACGGTATTAGCTTTGGCATTCTCAGATATCTCACGCAGGACTCGGCAATTACTGAGAAACTGCAAGCCCTTCCCAAAGCCGAGGTGAGTTTTAACTATTTGGGTCAATTGGATCGAGTGCTGCCAGCAGATGCGATGTTTCAACCAGTGATTGAGTCTACCGGATCTACACGCAGCTCATATGCTCAGCGTAGCTACTTGCTAGAGGTAAATGCAGCAGTGATTGGTGGCTCATTGCAACTGGATTGGATATATAGCACGGCAGTTCACCAACATACAACGATTGAAAACTTAGCACATGGTTATCTGACGGCACTGCGTCTACTTATGACCTACTGCCAATCCTCTGAAGCAGGAGGCTATACTTCCTCCGATTTTCCAGCAGCAAAGTTGAGTCAACAAGATATTGACAGCTTAATTGCCACAATCAGTCAAACAAATGTGAAAATTAAAAATTTTGAAGATATATACGAACTTTCTCCCATGCAGCAAGGGATGCTTTTTCACAGCCTTTCTGCTCCTGAGTCCGGAGTATATGTCGAGCTTGTTAGCTGCGTACTGCAGGGAAATCTAAATGTTTCAGCATTTAAGTTGGCTTGGCAGCAGATCTTAGAGCGGCATCCAGTTGGGCGTACTTCTTTCTACTGGGAAAATCTTGAGAAGCCAGTTCAAGTGGTGACTCGACACGTGAGCCTGCCTTATGAACAGTACGACTGGCGAGGGTTGTCAGCTCACCAGCAACAAGAGCAACTTGAAACTTTGCTTCAAGCAGAGCAAAAACGGGGCTTCCTACTCTCCCAAGCTCCACTTATGCGCCTTTACCTGATCCAACTAACGGAGGAATCCTACCAATTTATTTGGAGCCACCACCACTTACTACT
Organism: Rhizonema sp. NSF051; assembly: GCA_029379265.1. Lineage (GTDB taxonomy): Bacteria > Cyanobacteriota > Cyanobacteriia > Cyanobacteriales > Nostocaceae > Rhizonema. The sequence continues at coordinate 2,940 of JAQYWN010000399.1, read as the reverse complement.
AGATGGCTGGTCAGTGTCTTTGATGCTCAAGGAAGTTTTTGCCTTTTATGAAGCATTCAGTCGCGGTCAAGATTTACACATAGAACCTAGCCATCCCTATCGGAATTATATTACTTGGTTGCAACAACAGGATTTGGCTGCTGCTGAGGCGTTCTGGCAACAAGCGCTCAAGGGCTTTACAGCACCAACTCCTTTGAGCGTCAATACAACAGTACCAAGCTGGTTAAATGAGACAAAAACCTACGAACACGAGCAAATTCAGCTATCGGCAACGGTGACAGCAGCCCTTTCCACGCTAGCCCGACAGCATCAGTTGACTTTAAACACCATAGTTCAGGGAGTTTGGGCTTTACTGCTCTCACGATACAGTGGTCAGACAGATGTTGTCTTTGGGGCGACTGTTTCCGGTCGCCCAGCAACCCTAGTAGGGGTGGAGTCGATGGTGGGACTATTTATCAATACCCTACCAGTGCGAGTGCAAGTGTCGCCTGAAACAGAATTCATATCTTGGCTCAAGCAATTGCAAGCGCAACAAGTAGAACTACGACAGTATGAATACAGTTCACTGGTACAGGTGCAGGGATGGAGTGACGTACCACGAGGATTGCCCCTATTTGAAAGCATTGTTGTCTTTGAGAACTACCCAGTAGATGCTTCCTTGCAACAGCAAACTGGTGGTTTAGAAATTCGGGATGTGCGTGGCTTGGAATTAACCAACTATCCACTTACCGTAGTGGCTGCGCCTGGAACAGAATTGTTTTTGAAATTGAGTTACGATTCTCGTCGCTTTGACGCTGCAACAATGACGCGGATGCTGGGACATTTTCAAACTTTACTCCAAGCAATTGTTGCCAATCCGAGGACGCGAATTGCAGAATTACCACTGTTGAGTCCAGCAGAACGGGATCAGTTATTGGTGGAATGGAACAACACTCAAGTAGACTATCCCTTTGATAAGTGTATCCATCAGTTGTTTGAGGAGCAATGTTTGAGTACACCCAATGCTGTAGCAGTTGTATTTGACAATCAACAATTGACTTATCAGCAGTTGAATACTCGTGCAAATCAATTGGCGCATTACTTACGCTCATTAGGTGTAAGAGCCGATGTACTAGTCGGGTTGTGTGTAGAACGCTCTTTAGAGATGGTGGTAGGATTACTTGGTATTTTGAAGGCAGGCGGTGCTTATGTCCCACTTGATCCAAACTATCCCCAAGAGCGTCTGAGTTTCATGTTAGAAGATGCGGCTGTTTCAGTTCTTTTAACCCAACAGCAATTAGTAGAATCTCTGCCCAAACATCAAGCGCGTATCGTCTGCTTAGACACAGACTGGGAAAAAATTGCTCAAAACAATCAGTCAAATCTGGAAAACACTGCAACATCGCAGAATCTAGCATACGTTATTTACACTTCAGGTTCTACAGGTAAACCCAAAGGCGTTTTAGTTAATCACAATAATGTAACTCGTCTGTTTGCAGCCACAAATTCTTGGTATAACTTCAACAATCAAGATGTGTGGACATTGTTCCACTCTTATGCATTCGATTTTTCCGTCTGGGAAATTTGGGGGGCATTACTGTATGGTGGAAAACTAATAGTAGTGCCGTACCTGTTGACGCGAGATCCCAAATCCTTCTATAAGTTATTAGCTCAAGAAAAAGTCACAATTCTCAATCAAACACCTTCCGCTTTCCGCCAGTTAATTCAAGTCGAAGAATCAATAACAATTGCTGGCGACTTGAACTTGCGTTTGGTGATTTTCGGTGGAGAAGCTTTAGAACTGCTGAGTTTGCAACCTTGGTTTGAACGCCACGGCGACACTTCGCCCCAATTAGTAAATATGTACGGGATTACGGAAACCACTGTACACGTGACTTATCGTCCCTTGAGCAAAGACGATTTGAATGGCACCGCAAGTGTAATTGGTCGTCCGATACCCGACTTACAAGTGTATGTGCTCGATGAGAATCAAAACCCAGCACCGATTGGCGTCAGGGGTGAGATGTATGTTGGTGGTGCTGGGGTGACGCGTGGTTATCTCAATCGTCCCGAATTGACACAACAGCGGTTTATTTCTAACCCGTTTAGCAACAACCCTCAAGCGCGACTATACAAAACAGGGGATAGGGCGCGTTATTTGCCCAATGGTGAGTTAGAGTATTTAGGACGAATTGACAATCAAGTTAAGATTCGTGGTTTCCGTATTGAGTTGGGAGAAATTGAGGCAGCGCTAACACAACATTTGGCTGTGGGGGAAACTGTAGTTGTAGCTCAAGAGGATCGTCTAAGCGATCGCCAAGCAGATCCTACAGACTATCGCCGTCTTTTAGCCTATGTCGTTTTGAACCAGGAGCAAGTCTCCACTACCGATCTACGCCGCTTCCTCCAGAAGAAACTGCCTGAGTACATGGTACCTAGTGCTTTTGTATTGCTAGAGACACTGCCGCTCACACCCAACGGTAAAGTTGACTACCGTGCACTACCTTCGCCACAGACACTTCGCCCAGAAGACATTCCTTATGTAACACCAGAAACTCAGCTAGAGCAAACAATTGCGTCTATTTGGCAAAAAGCTCTCCATCTAGAAAAAGTAAGTATACACGATAACTTTTTTGAACTAGGTGGTCATTCATTACTCATAATTCAGGTTCATAGCCAACTACATGAAATATTACAAATAGATTTTTCAATGGTGGAATTGTTTAGATATCCAACTATCAGCGCTCTAGCAGACTACTTCAGTAAAACAAACAATAAATCAATACATTTTGACGCAACTGATACGCGCTCAGAAAAACTCAAATCTGGTAAAGTTCGACTCAATCAGCGCCGACAGCAAATGCAAATAAAAGGAAACTGATAGGGAAAAAGCGAACGTATGTTTCTATCTCTTGTTCAAAAAAAGTTAGGAAAACACTGAAGTAACGATAAAAAAAGGAA
>JAQYWN010000398.1 GCA_029379265.1 Rhizonema sp. NSF051 | reverse complement strand
ATTTTTATATAGTAAATAAATGTACTCGACTGAACTCGCTTCATTAAAACCAGGGGAAACTGCCCTCATCTCAGGACTGGTAGCGGAAGAAGGCTTGCAACAACGCTTACTAGCACTGGGTTTCCGTACTGGTAGACAAGTATTGATGATTCGTAAAGCTTGGTTGTCTGGACCATTGCACATCCGCGTCGGCACAACTGAGGTGATGGTGCGTCTTCGGGATGCTCAGGCGATTCAAGTAACAAAAATTATATCCTAATTATCATTATGACACATTGTAGTACTCAAACATTACCTGAGAGCGACTCTACGAGTGGAGTGAAAAAAATTGCTGTTTTGGGGATGCCTAATACAGGGAAATCAACGTTTTTTAATAAAATAGCTAAGTCTAACGCTACTATTGGGAACTGGCCAGGAATGACTGTAGACCTCTTGGTAGCGAAAGCGAAACTCGGCGAACAAGAAGTCCAGGTTGTAGACTTACCGGGAATTTACGATTTACATGGCTTTTCTGAAGATGAAGAAGTCGTGCGGCAGTTTTTAGAAACGACACCCGTACACTTGCTCATCATGATTCTGAACACAACTCAACTAGACCGCCAAATCAGTCTAGCTTTACAGGTAAAAAGTTTACAGTTGCCAGTAGTACTTCTACTGAATATGGCAGATGAAGCGCCGAAATTTGGGGTAAGTGTTGATTGCGATCGCATTGCCGAACACTTGGGAATGGCAGTTGTACCGATTAGTGCTAAACATGGGCAAGGTTACGCTAAAGCTTATCAATTAATTAAAGACGCACTGAAAAAACAAAACGAGCCAGTAAGTAGCGATCGCCTGTTAGATAATCTTGCTTCCTCTGAACAGATTGCTTCGGAGATGGAGACTCTGTTGCAGGATGCGTTTCACGTCGAAACGGAAGTCAAACAAAACTTAACAACTCGCTTAGATAAAATCCTGATGCATCCAGTATTGGGATTGCCGATCTTTTTTGGGACAATGTTCTTGATGTTCCAAATTATCTATGCTTTAGGGATACCTTTACAAGATTATTTGGCTCAAGCTTTAAGTTGGGTGAGGGACAATGCCTTGGAACCTTTGGTAAGTGGGTTACCAAAATTCATCCATAATTTTTTGGTAGATGGCATCTACGAAGGAATTGGAACAGTTGCATCGTTTATCCCGGTGATTTTGTTGTTTTTCATCTGCATGGGAGTTGTCGAAGATAGCGGTTATCTGTCGCGTTCTGCATATTTAATGGATGCTTTTATGGAACGCCTGGGGTTGGATGGTCGTTCGTTTGTGATGTCGCTGATGGGGTTTGGCTGTAATGTACCTGCAATTATGGGCACAAGAGTCATGCGTTCAAAAGCCTTGCGAATGCTGTCAATGCTGGTGATTCCTTTTTCCCTGTGTTCCGCACGACTCAATGTGTTTGTTTTTATGACAACAGCGCTGTTCACACCCCGCATGGCACCTGTTGTCTTATTTAGCTTGTACATGTTTAGCTTTGCTGCAGCAATTTTAACAGCGGTTTTATTCAAGGGTCAGTATCCGAATACTGAACCATTATTGCTAGAATTACCTCCTTACCGCTTCCCCACCCTCAACCAACTGATAATGCAAGCTTGGCATCAAACTAAGCACTTTTTGTACTGGTCGCGACGGTTTATTATTTTTGGGGTGATGATTATTTGGTTGCTGAATAACTTACCTTCTAATGTACCACCAGCTAGTCAGCAAACTATTTCTGGAATAATAGGTCAATTGTCACAGCCGATTTTAGGACCTTTGGGGATCAATCCGCAATTAGCAGTGGCACTGATTTTCGGCTTTGTTGCTAAAGAAATTGTTTTGGGTGGTCTGGCAGTTATTTATTCTCAAAAAGATAATGCTAGCTTGATGGGGGCGATCGCTCACCAAATCGACTGGGTACAAGCCTACAGTTTTATGCTATTTACCCTACTTTATGTACCTTGCCTATCAACAGTTGCAGCCATCAAAACTGAATCCAAAAGTACAAAATTCGCTTGGATGTCAGTTGCTTGGTCAGTGGGGTTAGCATGGGTTACAAGTTTTATATTCTACCAAGGTGCGCGAGCTTTGGGATTTTGAGGCAATGGGGAATGGGGAATGGGTAATAGGAAGAAAGAACAATTACCAATTCCCAAATTATCCATCAGTCTTTTGAATTTCTACTAATTATCAAACAAAGGGACCTGGAATTTGGTTTGTTTATCTACAACAGAAGCTTCTCTCGGCAAAAGTGAGAGTTTTTGCTCCCGTTTGTGGAGAAGTTAATGACTCCCTTTCGATGAGAAAATTCCCAATAGACATGTACGGGCGGGATTGATTTATGTCTCACAGATGTTATTCAAATTAAACCCGCCACATACTACTGTCTGCTTATCTGCCGAGATCAGAATTTAACGTTAAAGTCAAATCGGAATTAGGATTGATGACAACTACGTTATTCCCCGTGCGATCGGCAATACCCCCAATCGTTGCGCCGAGTGCCGCACCCCCGATAACTTTTCCGGCAGTTATGGTTCGATTTCCCGTGACTCCGGAAATTCCGGCTCCTGCTGCTGCTCCAAGTGCTGTATCTCGGACTGTAGATAGAATGTTACGATTTTGATTTGCACCTATAGCAGTACCAATCACTGTGCCGGTCAAGACTCAATACTGCTCGGTTAAGCCCTTTTTAATTATGATAGACAACGATATTTCAAGGGTTTCAGCCTACTTTATTTCCTTAACCGAGCAGTATTGGGTCAAGACTTTTCTTGCGGTAATACTTCTATCACCCGTTATCCCAGAAATTCCTGCGGCTGCGGCTGATCCCAAAACTGCGTCTTGTAAAAGTCCTAAGAAGTTAGTATCTCGTACATTGCGGGTAGTTGTAATCACTTGAGAAGAAGCATTAATCGGAAACTGCTGACCATTAATCATAACCTGACTAGCCACAAACTGTGAACCGCCAGTGATTGGTTGCAGTTGACCGACAACTTGACTACCTGCAGGAATAACCACACTTCCGCTATTGTTCCTAACATCAGCGGCAACAGTTAATGTCAAAGGTGCAGTTTCTTTGGGGCTAACAATAATCCGCTTAGCTTGAGAATACTTGACCGGAATTAAAGTTCCAGACGAAATCAGTGCAGTGAATGAAGTGCCAGTACCCGCAATATACTGTTCGGGAATTAAAGAAGCTTGTCTCGATCCGGTTAAAGCTTGACACAGGAAAGCTGAGACTTCTGCCCGACTAGCTAATTGATCGGGCTTGAGGTACTTAACGTCAGGATAATTGACCACAAGACGTTTTTCAGTTGCTGCGGCTATTCCATTATCGGCATAGCTGGGGATAACATTTGCATCAGTAAAATTAGCATTTAATGTTGTCGTCACAGGCTGAGTTGGAGAATAATTTAACCCACTTGCCAAAGCCACCAAAACTTGAGCGCGAGGAATATTCTGGTTGGGCCTAAAAATCTGACCGGGGTAACCTGATAAAAATCCTGTTTGAGAAGCTGTTTGAATTGCCGTGTATGCCCAGTAATTTGAGGGGACATCATTAAACTGAATTGAATTACGAGTTCTTTGGGTGTTTGGAAAAGCCTTATTGACCATGGCGGCAAACTCCGCTCTTGTCACAGATGCATTAGGTCGGAAACTTCCATCTGGATAGCCACTAATAATACCATTGCTTGCTAATTGTGTAATACATGATTGAGCCCAGCTACCTTGAACATCGCTGAAGGTAGCTTGTGCTAATGTTGGTGTTGCTATTATTAAAGGCGTTATCGAACTTATGATCGCACTTAATCCTACTAGTAAAGCAGTGCCCGACTGCCATTTATTAGCTTTTATCATTGAATTTATGACCTGAATTAAAATTTATTTTTTGTTTGAACTAAATCAATCAATACCACTACAATTTTTCCAAAACTTTTTATGAAGTGGATTGATTTGGCTAACTCAGTCATATCTTGGTTTGCGGGCAAATCAAAACCTTGAAAATACCGATTTTTCCTTAATGATTTCAAAAGAGCGATCGCGAATATTCGTATACCGAAGGTTCTATAACTTTTTCATCCTTAGGATAGATGAATACGAGATTTTTTTTCTCCAAACTATATTGTTCTCTAAATATAGTGATTGCAATACAACTTATATCTTACTAGCAAGCCAAGAGATAGCGCTCTCCGCATCTTCCACCTGTTCTCCTATAGGAACGCTTGGACGCTTGACCATAACAACTTTTATTCCTAATTCTCTTGCCGCAATAATTTTGGCGTAAGTCGCACTGCCACCACTATTTTTACTGACGATAGTATCAATTTCATATTGCGTAAGTAACTGACGTTCACTTGTCAGGTCAAATGGTCCTCTATTATACAGCAGTAACCCTTTCGGTACGGTTGCATTCTCTTCTGGTGGATCGATTAATCGCATCAAAAACCAAACATCAAGGTGAGCAAATGATCCCAATTGCTGTCTGCCAACAGTTAAGAATACCCGTTTTGCATGCTCTGTCAAAGCATCTGCTGCCGCTTCCACATTCTCTACTTCCTGCCACCAGTCTTGTGGAATCTGCTGCCATGCGGGTCGAACTAGCATGAGTCTTGGCAGCCCTAATTCTGCTGCTGCTGCTGCCGCATTGAAAGATATTTGAGTAGCAAACGGATGGGTGGCATCGATAAGCAGATCAATTTCTTGCTCGCACAGGTACGTAGTTAATCCTGCAACTCCACCAAACCCACCAATACGTGTATTCTCTGAGACATTATGAGGCTCGCGAGTACGACCTGCTAGAGACACTCTCACCTCAACTGGAAGAGTCGAGGCTTTTGCCGCTAGTTCCGACGCATCTCCAGTACCACCTAAAATCAGTACACGCTTCATATTATTTATACCAATTGACTTTCACTTCTTGGCTGAAGTTCAAGAGACTGAAATACAAGATTTTTGGCTGTTTGGGATGGCAGCTTTATTTCCTTCGTTTACGGACTAGGCGATTTAGAGTAGCGCATAATTCTTTGGATACCGTTTCTGTGTGAAACTACAATAGTACAGAACTGTGATCCCCCCTTGTCAAGGGGGGACAGCATTAGCCAAAGCTTTTAATAAAGTGCATTTCCACAAAGAATTGGGATGAGATAAATCGATTGAATAATTCGTAATCTGAATAGAAAATTACGAATTATTCTGTTACGAAATTACATCAATTGTTTCTATGATGGTGACCGTGCCTGTGGCTACTACCTTGGCCTTGGCCTTCATTCTGATTACTACCAGTATTATGTCCAGTAGTACGATTGGAATCATCATTTGGGTAGCCATTAGCATCATTGTCAAAGGATTGTGTTTGAAAAGCGATAAACACAGCTTGCCAAGTGTTGCTGTTAGGGAAATATAGAAAAAGCGCACCATCCTCTCCACGGCCATTTTCATTGTCGTGGTTGCCCGTGTAGTTGCCCTGATTCATGTGGATGTTGTGAATTCCGTCGTCTGGCTGAAATCCCCATGCTGCATTAGTAGCAGATCTTTGATCGTATCGATGCCCGAACGCGAACAGCACAGCATTTGGATCGGCAACTACGTCATCAACAAGTTGCTTGACTTCTTGTGATCCCTGATCTTCAATAGGCGCTGAGCGATTGAACAGAGGGAGTGGTTGCATCTCATTTCTTGTCACCAAGTGATCGCTTATAAAGTCAATGCCAGTAATTCCCTGACTCGGCAGTTTAAACATTCCATTCGGCAGGCTAAGCAATGCCTCAGAATTTGGTGGTGTAATATTTTTCTTGATGGCGTAAAGAACACGGACATCATCTGTGTTCGGATCTTCTGAGGCAATATTCACTGCAATGTCAAACTGCTGATTTTCTGCCTCTACAAGAATATGGTAATGAGGTCGCCGACGCGGGTTTTGTGAAAAGAGCTTAGCTTTTGTTGCTGAGCCTTTAAGAAGCGCATTGGTTAAATTCGACATTTTGCTACTTTCCTATAATTAGAATTCGGTAAATCATTCTACATATTTTTTGGAGGGAATTCCCGAAATTAGTGATATTACTGCTGCCTTTGAATTAAAAATTACAAATTAAAAATTAAAAAAGCTTGGATTGTATGCTTTCTGGCAGTTCCAAATGATCTGTTTATTTCCGCCACCTTGTACTAGATTCCCAACTTCTTTAAAAAGTCGGCAATCTGAGTATAGATCAGCACAGGTATATAAGAATTAAACAACCAAAATGGCTTGAACCGTATTGCGATTGCCCTCGCGCAGAATATTGTTAACATTCTCAGTGCTTGCCAAATCCACGTTACTGAAGGGATGAACCATAATGGCGATGCAGGCTGACTGGGCATTTGCGTTCTGGGAAAATTCAAAGGCAATACCTTTCTTTGCATCATCATATACAGCACTTTTGAGGTACGTGAGGTACACCAATTGCCAGGGCTTCTGCTGATGGTAGTATTGCCATCCCTAAGGCGGCACCAAGACCGAGAATCGCTAATATCCGTTTCATAGTTTCTTTGAGATTTATATAATTGACTATAAATTCCTTCAATAGCAAAGAAGCAGATTACGGATATATGCACATCAGTCGATAGGTTTTTCACCTACGATAAAAGATTGTATTGGCGGACATCTGGTTCAGCCACTACCAAGCCTTCAAGTTTAGCTCCCACTGCTTTCATGTGGGCTGAAACTAAATGAGTATTGAGGGCATCATGAGAAGTCCATTCTTCCACAAAAGTCAAGTCTGTTGGGTCCGACTGATTTTGTAAGAGTTCATACTTAATACATCCTGCTTCATGTCTAGTTGGCTCAACTAATTCCAGCAGGACGGCTTTCAATGCTTCTACTTTCTCAGGTAAAGCAACAAAACGGGCAACAACGCGAAGAGTAGGATTAGTCATATGTAAGTTGTGAATTGTTAATTGTTAGTGGATACTTTAACCTACACTTCCCTTCGGGTAAGTGTGAGTAGTTCACTCATAGTTCCGCTCGAATTGTAAAAGCATAGTCTCCACCTGGTTCAAGCTGGTAATCTCGTTGTTCTAAGAAGCGACCAAGAGGTTCTTTAATCAGAGCTCGCCCTTGAGACGGCTTAACTGACAATTCTCCCCGACGAAAATGCCATTGAAATTGCCACTCATAATCGCCTGCTCTAACTTCTCCTTCTAACAAGCCATTTTGCCAAGATTGACGGGTGATCCTGACGTGGGCAGTAGTTTCTGGTAATCTAGTAGCACTCACAATGCTTTTTGTCAAGGCTTATGTTAAGGATAACTAATTGTACCTGTCTGTGAT
>JAQYWN010000397.1 GCA_029379265.1 Rhizonema sp. NSF051 | reverse complement strand
CTTATAAATTTAAAGCAAACTATACAAATCTCTCTTTAAGGATAATGATGCTAATGCAGGAATGCTATTGCACTTTTTTTCGTTAAAATCGTCATCTATTAGATGTCTTTAGTAATTTGGTAAACAATTGTTACAAGTAAGTCTGAGATTTATCTTTGGTGACTTTTTTTCAGCTATCCGGATGCCCGTGACTCATAGCTGCTTTTCTTTGTCAGAGTAGATCGGTGTAAGCTATTTTTAGCTGACTACTGACCCCTACTTATGTATTAAATGCTTAACATCTGTGCCACTTCTTTCAATGAGTATCATCGAACCTAATTCACTTTTGTCCGTACCAACTGGTTTATTGCGAGTTTCTCAATCGCTCGGTAGTCGAACCATAATGTTTTCTTTAGTAATTCCGACTTACAAAGAGCGTGACAATATTGAGAAAGTTGTCAAGACATTGAGCAATTTGCTAGATGAGTCCATTCCAGGAGACTATGAACTGATTGTAGTAGATGATGATAGTCCCGATGGCACTTGGGAAGTTGCACAATCCTTAATGCCTGAATACCCTCAGTTGCGGGTTATGCGACGTCAAGATGAACGGGGACTTTCCTCAGCAGTGATTCGCGGTTGGCAGGTAGCGTCAGGACGTATTTTAGGAGTGATTGATGGGGATTTGCAACATCCACCACATGTCCTGTTACAAATGTTAGATGCTGTCGGACAGAGAGCCGATTTGGCAGTTGCCAGTCGCCATGTAGATGGTGGTGGGGTTAGTAGCTGGAGTTTTATCAGACGTTTCTTGTCTCGTGGTGCTCAACTACTGGGATTAATTATTTTACCAGGAGTACTTGGCAGAGTTTCTGACCCAATGAGTGGTTATTTTCTAGTCCGTCGAAGTGCAATTGCTGATGTGACTCTCAATCCGATAGGATACAAAATACTGCTTGAGGTTGTCGGGCGGGGATCTGTAGGCGAAATTGCGGAAGTTGGTTATGTATTTTGTGAGCGCACAGAGGGTGAAAGTAAGGTGACATGGAAGCAATATGTGGAGTACATACACCATTTGATCCGCTTGCGGCTTTCCACAGGGCAGCTGGGAAAACTGAGTCAGCATATTGGTAGTTTCCCTATTGGTCGTTTTCTCCGCTTTGGCTTGGTAGGACTGAGTGGGTTATTTGTGGATATGGTGGTGCTTTACTTGCTACATGATCCAACAACTTTAAGTCTGCCCTTGACTCGCAGCAAAATTATTTCCGGTGAAATTGCTATTATCAATAATTTCTTTTGGAATGATAGCTGGACTTTTGCTGATGTCACCATGCAACAGCAGGAATGGCGTCAGCGCCTGAAGCGTTTTTTAAAATTTAATCTGATTTGCCTTGCCGGACTAGTATTAAATGTACTGATACTAAATTTGGTGTTTCATTATATTATTCGCAATAGCTATATTGCTAACCTGATTGCAATTGCATCTGTTACAATCTGGAACTTCTGGATTAATCTCAAACTCAGTTGGCGAGTTACTCAAGTCAAATAGCGAACATAAGGATACCTTGCTTTGTCATATGATGACCATGAATCATCTCGTTTATTTGTACTGACGTCTTTAAAATTTTCACTTGAACACAAATATACAATCTTACGTCTAGCATCTAAATAAAACAAATGTGTTGATGCCATAGCTATGACTGCTCTACTCCGTCTCCCCTGGCTTCATCCCTTACTGCTGCTGGTTTGGCTAGTGATTGGCATCTTGTTGCGCTTAACAAACCTGACGGCTAAACCACCTTGGACGGATGAATTTTCCACCTTGGTTTTTAGCTTAGGTAATAGTTTTTTACCAGTACCACTCGATCAGCCCATCTCTGTCGATGTTCTCTTGCAACCACTGCAGCCAATAACAGCCACTGGGATCAAGGATGTCTGGACACATTTAATAACTGAAAGTAACCACCCGCCACTTTACTTTGTGTTAGCTCACTGGTGGATGCAGTTATTTCCCACAGAAGGAGGTTTAGTTTCCTTGTGGGGAGCACGATCTCTTGCTGCTCTTTTCGGTGGCGCATCTATCCCAGCGATTTATGCTTTGAGCTGGCTTGCCTTTCGCTCCCGGCTAGTCAGTCAATTGGCTGCTGCTATGATGGCAACCTCACCCTACAGCATCTTTTTGGCACAAGAAGCGCGTCACTACAGTTTGGCAATTTTGTGGGTTATCGCTTCTCTTGCTTGCTTAGTGATTGCTACACGCCACATTCAAAACCGTACTCAGTTACCGATTTGGATTGTACTATCTTGGGTGGGAATTAATGCTTTAGGCATTGCAACTCATTACTTTTTCACCCTTACCCTGTGTGCTGAAGCTTTTGTTTTAATTTTTCTTGGATGGCGAAGAAGAGGGGATAAGGGGAGGGGGAACTCGGGATACTCAAAGGGGATTAGAGAGCGGGAGAGCGAAAGAGTTGGGGAAGTAGAAGAAAATTCCTCCACGCCCCCAATCCCCACTCCCCCATTCTTTTCTCCCTGGTTACGCATCTACGCGGTTGCTGTTGGTACGTCTGTAGCAGGAATTGTTTGGCTACCAGTGTTTTTACATAGCAAAAATGGAGGGCAGTTGACTGAGTGGATTCAAGGCCCACGCGTTGGAATGGCTTGGTTAAACCCATTATTTCAAGCTTTTGGTGGATGGCTGACAATGATTTATTTGCTACCAGTGGAAGCGCCACAGCTTTCGATTATTATTGCTTCTGGATTAGTCATGTTGGTTTTTCTGATTTGGGGATCACCAATTTTAGTGAGTGGTTTAAGAGTGCAGCTCTCACAACCACAAAACCGATTGATGACTCAGATTTTTGCTTGGTTCATTATCGGGGCGATCGCGTTATTCTTTATCTTTACCTACTTTTTTAATATTGACCTGACACGAGGCGCACGTTATAACTTTGTCTACTTTCCGGCAGTGATAGTTTTAGTTGGGGCAAGTCTCGCAGTTTGTTGGAACTTCAAAGGCTCGAGCCGAAGATGGGGAATCAGTGGGAAAAAATCTGTAGCGATAATTTGGTTGATGGGATTGCTGAGTGCGATCACGGTTATTTGCAATCTGGGTTATCAAAAATACTATCGCCCAGATTTGTTTGTGCAATTAATTCAACAAACTTCCCACGTGCCAGTACTGATCTCTACCATTCAGAAAACTCATGTCCAAATTGGGGAAATGATGGGAGTTGCAAGGGAGTTCAAAATTCATAACTCAACATTCCCAGCTCCCCAGTTTCTGCTTTTACATCAAGGCAAAAATCTTAGTTCTCCCACTACTGCCTTACAAGACATCCTAAAGTTACTGCCACGTCCACTCGATCTATGGTTAGTAAATTTTTATACTAAAATGCCAGAAGACGTCAAGAATTGTACTGCTGAGACTCACTCCTTGCCAGCAGTAAACGGCTATGAATACAAATTTTATCACTGTCTGGAGAAGTAATTACTCAACAGTCTTGGGCATACCTACCGACGATAAACCGGCAATCACTCGCAAGTTTTGGCAACGAATTAACTCGGTAAAATTTAATGCAGAACGTCCTTCAATCTTTGGCACTGCCTCAATAGCAGATAGTAGATGCTGTGCAGCTTCAGTTTCTGAATAACCTCGCCGTTGAGCTATGCGGATGGCTGTTTCATCTGCTTCTATTTCTGACTGTTGGGATCGGTTGTTGCGCCAGATGCGAACCATCGCTAACGCACTTAATCCTCCAGCAACAATTATACCGACTGGATCTGCTTGGGTTGATTCTACTAATCCGCCTAAAAGGCCTGCCACTGCAATACCTTGATAAATATCGGGCTTAAACCACTTCACTCCCAACAGCCAGCTGACTGTCTGTAGTAGGAGCAAGTCTCGTTGCGGTTTCGTTAGGCGACGCCACAAATCGAAATTAATATATATTGGTCTGTCTTGATTCCAAGGCAGAGGAAAGGAGATGTCAACGATTTTTGCCTGCTCCGGTTTACTAACGATTTTCGTCATCATTCTCCCAGAGGCAGGCATAAGATCTATCAAACGGCGAATTTCAACGTTTAGCTCCATATTAGCTATCAGCTATCAGCAACCTGCTATCTGTTTTGATCAATTTTTAGACCTATGCTAAGAATACATGGTTTATGAAATATCAGGAGATGTACAAGTTTAACTACTTTGTATAAGCTATCTTACTTAATATTGAATCACTAATGACAATGGATGTTTTTGCTACCATACCTCCTGAATGGACGAACGAGGCGATTCACGCTTATGAATTTTGCTGTCCTAAATGTCACTCCAGTAGTCTAGAAGCTCTGCATGTTTGGCTGAATAGGCGATCGCCTGTCATAACAGAAGATCGTACTCGCAAATGGCAGGAGTTCTATCAGTGTCACTGTGGTTGTGCGTGGTGGGCTTGGAGTAGCGATCGTCCACCGACAAATCTGTCTCATTCGCCAGATTCTCATCCCACATGAGTAATAGGGCTACCTTGGGATTCAAAATGAAAAAAGCCTGAGTAGCAAGCGTCTAAGCGCAATTTTAAATGGTAGCCCTTGTACCACTCTCAACACATTCTCCACAATATCTCTAAACAAAAGCCCGTCAGAAGACGGGCTTTTGTTTACTTAAGCAATAAGAGAGTATTTACTACTCAGCTTGGACTGCTGCTTTGTGAATTATCTATTTTAGAAAGTAAAGGTTGTACGCAGTGTACCTACGTATTCAGTGCTATTCCTGGTGTTATCTTGAGGATTGAAGATGACCAATACAGCTGGTGTAACAGAAATATTATTGTTCACCTGGAACTTGTATAGACCTTCAAGGTGGTAAGTGGTGTTTAGATCTCGCTGCGATCTAACAACTCCATCTCCACCCGCCAGTCTGGATTGGTTGTAGCTAAGTTTAGGTGGCTGACCAAAGATGAAACCAAGCACATTACCTTGTCTACCAAAGTCTTTTAAAGCCAAAGTCGCACCATAGTAGTAGGCATCTGCTTCATTACCTCTTGCTGTACCAGTCGCAGCATTGGCTGCTTGAGCAAAGGCGGTGGTGTAACCTCCCCAACCAGCAATAATTACTTTAGAACTGGGGCTGAATGTCGCTTCTACACCATAGTTGTCAGCGCTGGTAGCAGTGTTAGTACCAAACGGTGCGTTTGCAAAGTTACTACCTGTACTTTGAAAGAGGCTTACTCCACTAAATCCACTAGCAGCACCAGCACCGTTTTGATAAGTGCGTGCGTAAGTTGCACCAATATTGAAGACCTTACTTGGTTTTATACTGACTTGAGCCAAGGCAGAGTAATTACCATCGAACAATCCAGTTTTGATGGAAGGATTGCTAGATAAGTTATTACCTCCACTACCACCACCTAGATAGCCGACAGAAAAAGTGAAAGCTCCGTTGGGATTAAAGGATACTGTTGCACCAGCACCACCTTGACCTTGGCGGTAGATTGGGCTGAAACGACCGTACCGTGAGATTGCACCCTTACCACTGCTTGCAAATTCTGGGTTGAAGTTGTTAATGTTTTCCCAATATTCACCCGTGTTAGCATCAACTTTGATCCGCACGGCGTCAGTTAAGTTAAAAGCATAGTTGATTTTATCTATGGTTACGGCATTATTGTTACTGAACCCGTCAAAAGCCAAGCGGGTTTCGTTCGTCCCTGTTGATGTCGTACCGAAGTTAGCATTATTGTTGTTATTGAAGACGTTTCCAGCTTGCAAACGGATTTGTAGCAAGTCTTTCCCGGTAAAGCTGGTGTTCAAGCTCAAACGAATTCGGTCAGCAAAAATGGCGTTGTTGTCTAAGTCGGTTCGACGAGTATTTGGACCTAAGTTTCTTAGCTGACCATTTGTCAAACGTGGATTATTTCTTAGGGTGGCATCATCCACTGCCCTGGTATTACCAAAAGCATCTGATATAGCGAAAATTGCTTCTCCAACTAATTTCGTAGTTGTAGAGAACTGATTTGCTTCCAATTCAGCAGTACGAGCTTCTAAGGCATCCACACGACCGCGTAAAGTTGCTAGTTCGGCTGAAAATTCTTCTTGCAGGCGTTGTAAGGTTGCTAAATCTTCTTTTTTAACTATGTCAGAAGTCGCTGTCGCAATAAGTTCGTTAACACGATCCAAACAAGAATTCAAACCAGCAGCAAACTCATAACGGGTCATGGCACGATTCCCGCGATACGTACCGTTTGGGTAACCAGCGATACATCCGTAACGTTCTACTAAAGATTGTAAAGCTTGGAATGCCCAGTCAGTCGGCTGGACATCGGAAAACTGAGAGACCGATGTTACCTGACCCAGATCAGATCCTTGAGCTAACTTATTCACAGAAGTAGTCTGCTGGTTAACTTGATCTGCCAAAGCACTTTTACTTACACAAAATGTAACAGCAAAAACCAATGGACTTAGCTTCAGCACTTTCCACAATAATCTTGTCATTTTTTCTCACTCACACCTTACTGGTTGACTACTCAGTACAATTTCTCGAAGTATTCTTTGGAGGTAGTGTACTCCCTCGTCAGTATGAATTATACCAGAATTCACCGTGATTAAAACAAGTTAACGAGTGTACTTTTTCATCCATTTATTTAGCAGCTTTTATTTAGCGAGCGTAAAATAATTCGGCGTTTGTACCTCAGCAGAGTTCCTTCTTCTTCAAATTGCTGTAAAAGTCGAGTCACAGTTACTCTTGTTGTGTTCAAAACTTCTGCGATTTCTTGATGAGTAACATTAAGATCGATCAGCTTGCCTTGTTCTACGTCACGACCAAATTTTTCACTCAGTAAACTCAAAAATAACCACAGGCGCAGAGAAATTGGTTTGCGATGTACTATGCTTAAGAGTTCTTCTGCTTGATGAATATGGGACAATAAGGCGTTAACGTCCTGATTCCAAAGATGGGGTGGTATTACACTCACTTCCACACTCGTTAAACATTCAACTTGATAAGGTTTGAGTTTAGATAATGGATAGCCAATAATATCTCCAGTTCCCCAATATCCAAGAGTAATGAACGTTCCGTCTTCACTCCAGGTTAAAGTGCGAACCGCTCCCCGTTCAATTCGCCACAGCAAGTCATTACGAGGTGGAATGACTTCACGACGGGTAAAAAGCCTTTGAGGGAGCTGTTCGGTTGTTGCCGTGCTATCTGACAATACAGAGTTTTGCATATGACTTGTAGAATACGTCATTGAAAGTTTTGATCGGGTATAAGCGTTTGATGAATGTAGTTAACTGTAAAGCTAGTAACGGCACTATTTAGCATCCTGCTCATCATAAATATAGAAATATAGAGCAGCATATAAA
>JAQYWN010000038.1 GCA_029379265.1 Rhizonema sp. NSF051 | reverse complement strand
GCCCCCTGCCCCCCATTTGTATCAACCTTAAAGTGAAACAGTATAAGGCGATAAGTCATAGGTTTGATATTAGGCGTATCGCGATTACGAATAATTACGAAAACCGAGTTGTCATCAGGAGAGCGTAACTGAGCAATCACCTTCTGCCACCGTCGTGCCATTTTTCCAAAGCTCATACTCACTCAGATCGATATCTTCAATTCAACTGAGAAACGTTATATTTTTGGCAAAATGAGTTTCTTGTTGACATTCCGACGTTTGCTCTGCTCCGTATCTAGGTGTAAGGTGTCCAACTGAGCAAAGGTTTCTAGATAATTATAATTGAATATTCATTGCCAACAAGCTTTGTAGGCGTTGTAGTTGAGAACTAACCTGGTAGAGTAAATCACCTTTGCCTAACAAGTAAGCTGCTGATGTTTCTGTGCCACCTAAGACTATAGCTGAGTCTGCAATACTTGCAGTCCGCAAGGCAACTCTTCCTGGGAGATTTGAGCGGATAATGGGGGTGACAACCTTGGCTTCTGGGCGTTGCGTGGCAACAATGAGATGAATTCCTGCTGCCCGTGCCATTGCTCCCAACCGTTTGATACTTTGTTCTAATGGCAGGCGGATTTCCTTTTCTGTCATAAAGTCGGCATATTCATCAAAAATGCAGACAATTCGAGGTAAAGGTTGACGGGAACGTTGATTGTAAGTACTGAGATCGGCACACCCAGCTTTTTCAAATCGTTGATAACGCGACTCCATTTGTGTCACTAACTTATCCATCAGTTCGATAGCCATTTCGCTATCTTTCACAATCGGTGAATACAACCATTGCATCTCCTCAAACTCTGGAAAGGTGACTCGTTTGGGATCAACGAGGGCAATTTGTAGATGTTGTGGGGAGTAACGAACGAGTAGACTTAGAAGGAGCGATCGCAAAAACTCACTCTTCCCACTCCCAGTCGTGCCACCTACCAAAAAGTGACAGGTATTGGGATCGGACAAATCGGCTTCTACCAACTTCCCCTCTAAATTCACCCCAATGGCAATTTTTACTGCTGCTGTTGCTGGTAAAATTTGTGACTTGACGAAATCTTCAAACTTAGCCACTTGTCTATCTGGACGAGGCAAATCAACACTGACATATCCAGCTTGGGGAGCAATCAACGGCGGATTTGCTAACTCCATATGCACTTGCAAATCAGCAGATAATTTCAGCAGAGTGATGATTTTAACACCCGGATGCGGTTTGAGCTTCACCCTGATGAAACTAGGTGCGATCGCACATCCTTGGCAGTCAACACCAATACCGAAAGATTGCAGGGTGGCTACCAATTTCTCAGCGATCGCATTGGCATTGAAAGTTTGCCTGTCATCTTCTCTGAAATCGACATGTGGCTCATCTTTTTTCCCAGAAGACTCACTCTTCTCAACTTCAAAATAACTTTGACACTTTTGCTGTTGTGGACAAATTTCACACAGGTAAGGCTGAGTAGTTGGTGGTGGTGGATTGGGTGATGGTGGTTCCCAAGTCAACCATTGCCGCATTTGTTTTAATTTATAGGGAATAAGCTGATGCACCTTACTTTCTAGCTGTTCCCAGGAATACTGATACTCTTTGAATTGTGGCAAAACACAGTAAACTGCTGAGTCAACAGCTACTTTTTTCTTCTGCCAGAGCATATAACTGTAAAGAGCAACTTGTGCTAACTGTGCTGAAGGATCTACAGGTTGATAGGTTTTAAACTCCACCACGCACAGACGCTTAAGTTCATAATTGAAAACTAAGCAATCATATTCCCCTGCAACCCTTTGCTGCGAACCATCAGCCAGAGGAAAATAATGTTCAAGGCTACGCTCTTCAGTGACAAAAGTGTTACGAATCACTGTATCGGCGTCACAATAACGCCGATTAACAACCAGCAATTCTGCAAAGCGTCGGATTAACCCTTGTAAACCTTCCCAAACTTTCAGCAGAGATTGTGCTTTACTGGCATCTTTTGTAACGGATTCTTGCAAGTAAGAGAAAAACTTTCTTTCATAAAAAAGCTGTTGCATCCTAGAGGCAATTTCCTCTACCAGTAATTGGGATGTGTCTGGTTTCAACAACTCTTGAAATCGAATATCGGCACAAGCTAAGCCGACAAATTCATCAGCTAATTGATGAAATGTGTTGCCGATTCCCGTCTGAGTATCGCGCGGTAAAAATAAAGTCTTGCCGCCAAAGTTGTTATTCAAATAAAACAGTCGGGGACACTCAAAGGCAACTCTTACTTTAGTAGCAGTTAAAGATGAATTTTTAGTTTCTGTAACCTGCTTCGAGCCATTAGCTGACATATTAAAAATAGTACTTGCAAGATTGGGATTAGAATTTTCTAATAAGCGACGATGTACAGCAGCAAGATAAACAGTATCCATTGCCGCATAATAAAGCTGCTTTTGAGTGAGAGGGCGTTGTCCCCAGTCGCTTCCCTGTTCTTCTTTATCTACGTTAGAGAAGTGACAAAGTTCTGTTGCTAAGGTTTTCAGTTGTAAGTTAGATACTTGTAAAACTTCACGTCTAATCTTTCTAGCTATCTTTAAGGTACAAGTCACATTTTGTGCTAGCTGTCCTCCCAAATATTTCAAATCAAAACTGGCGTTGTGGAATACTTTTTCTATTTGAGGCTTAACCATAATTTGGTTAATAAAGTATGCTGCTATATCAGGTTTGTGCAATACATCGAGAATGTAAGCCGATTCACCTGTCAAATCCGTAGGCTCGGCTAATACCTGAATTAGAGATAACTTTGGATATAGCGTATTCCAGTCAGCGATTTCTGTATCTAGCCACAATATTTTAGCCGAAGCAAACTTGACTATTTGCGCTCGAATTTCCTGAGCTTCCTTAAGATATTGCATGAAGTGAAAATTAATAATAAAAACTATGTTTTAACTACCAGACAAACCGTTTGGTCTTCTAATTTTGCCTGAGGATTGACTATATTAATTTTATTTTCATGACGTAATTGATTTATAATTGTTTCTAAATCTGATTTATCCACTTCAGTAAACTGACCATTCGTATTTTGAATTAATTTTGCTCGACCTATAAATGCCTGAGTTATGACTAAATTCAACAAATAATCTTTCACTGCTTGTAAATCAGGTTTATCTGGTTCTGGTACTTTAATGCTGCCTGAAACAATGCCTAGTTCCCGTAACAAAAGACAATGCTGCAAAATTTTGGAATCTCGAATGAGAGTTTCTAACTCCTGTAGCGTTATAGTCTTGCCTACAATCACTAATTCATGAGCTTCCACAGAATTTACTAAGCTATGATATGTCGCCAAGTAGTGAACTGAAGACAGTGTTGGTTTGATGTGACGATGATTAGTACCTATAAAAATTTTTTGGTATATTTTATACCCAGCAAGGCTTGATTTTCCCAAATCTGTAGCACGAATCAGTTGCAGACTTTGACAGAGATGATTATTTATCGCTTTCTCACAAGCACTCATGACACTGAAAAACGATTTCATGTTGGAATCTTCTGTCCAAACGACTCCTACCTGTTCTCGTTTGCCAGGTTGTTGATAACTCAAAGAATAACTGGCGTATTTTCCGGTGATTAGTTTAGTCTTAATTCCCTTTACTTGTAAGGCAGCTAGGACTTGTTCTAACATCCTAATTAAGTCAGGTGCAGTTAATAAAGTAATTTTGGCGATTTTTCCCTGAACTTTTTGATATTCCTGCCGCCACATTAATTCAAATTCTGCTTGAATTTTATCTGGAGGAGGCGGTGGTGGCGGTGGCAGAGTTCCACCCTCTATCCATCGTGGTACTGGAGGTTGTTTATCTTGGAACAACCATTCCTTATAATCCTGAAATAGATGTTTCCCCAACATCAACACAGTACGAGGTATAGCTTTCCGGCTGGGAAACGCTTTTTCTAGTACCCGTTGATTTAATGGGTAAATTCGGGAATTAGGTTTCGGGTTAGCCTCACTGTGTAGGGGATACAGTCGAGTTATTAAAAGGGCTTCTGCTTCCTCCAGTGTAATACGTTTTAGTGAGATTCTGATATCAGCTCTATCTAAGTCAGAAGGCTTAACTCGCTTGCAATCGTCATTCCAAGTTTCTGTCCTCATACTGAAGATAATGAGGAAACTGTTCCAATTACCATTGTAAATGGCAGAGTTGACATTAAATAAAGCTTGTAAGTCAATAGTAGAACCGTCTGCCAAACGAGCAATGCTATCTAGCTGATCGAAACACAATACTATAGGTTGAGTTTTAGCAGAAAGTATACTAAAGTTACCCAAAATACCCCGCGCTTTGTCTTCATCATCAATAGATTGCTTGACTCTTAACTTTGTCAGACTTTCTTCATCTAAATCATCCCCTTTCAACCATTCACAGGCTAAAGAGTATAAGTTTGGATTGGTTAAGTCACAAAGGATACCAAAGAATTCATTAGCATTGTAAATCCCAGTGGTGCCGATAGTTTTTTTGAGGATGTCAATGAAGAGTTGGCGATCGCGTACAGCATCTGTTTTGCCAAAAAAGCTTTTAATTGTATCAACCAAACGTTGCTGGTCGCTTTTTAAGCCCTTCCGAATTGTAGACAAGCAGCTTTTCAGCCAGAGAATTAATTGAGAATCTAGTTGTCCTTCTGGAGCATTAACTAGGCTATCAACAGTGTCACGTAGGATATGCCGCCAAATATGGTCACTTTGAGGAAATGGCTCAACGTACACGAAGAAAGCTTGATTGTTGAGTTGTTGTTTCAACTGACCTAAGAAGTAAGTCTTTCCTGAACCACCATCACCGTAAAGAATGATGGTGCGAGTTTGATGGTGTTGAACAACTTCTGCCAAGACACTTTTGATTTGGGTTAATTGCTTTTGATGAATAGATTCAACAGTCGGGGGTGGCTCCTGTTCTTTCCAAAAGTTACGTGCTGCAAAGTTATCAAATGGGTTAAATGATTGTTTAATAACTTCGTCAATAGTTGGCATTGTGATATCCGTGATGTCTTAAAGGTGAGCTTGCTCTTGATTTAAATGTATTCCGCTAGACCACTGTGATGAAAAATAAGGGACCACTGCTAATTTGGGAAATTCCAGAGTCAACTTGTTCAGGAGTGTATTGACCTGGTTCTGCCAACGTACTCAATTCAATTTGGTCGGCTTCTTCCAGACGATAAAGTACCTTATCTAATTCATCGCGTGATAGGGAAGGTTGTAACTTTTGCCGCAGATGGAAAATTGGCAAATAATTGTCACTACCGAGTTCCCGATCCAATTTCCGGATGGTTTGTAACATTTCTTCGTCAGTGAGATTGACAATTGTGACAATTGGTGATTCTTCATTGGTAAGTACTGGGGCTGGCTTATTATGTATATATTTACGCAACAAGCCCAAATAATTGTTCAGCAGATCCAGGCTAATGATTGCCTTTCCTTTGGGGTAGTAGTCATCTCGCAAATACTCCAGTCCTCGCTGAGTCAGCCATATCTCAGCTTTCGTCCTTGTGATTTTGTTTTCAGCTTCAATCAATCCTCTTTCATCAAGGGCTGTTAAGATCGCTTCTTTCTCAGCTGCTTTGAGCGAGGACATTTTTATTTGGCTGGGAGTAATTTTACCTGAAGCTTTACTTATCTTTTCCAGCACCTTGTGTTCTTTATCTACAAGGGGTATTTGTGCTGGTTCGAGTTTGAGCAGAGCTTGACCGGGTGGTAAAATTTTGACTGAAGCAATCTCGCGAGAATAGTCTACGAGTTCGCGATCGCCCAAATCTCGACAAATTTTGTCTTTACCTTTAAAGCTGTCAAAGGTTTTAGCACTAAGAGGAGATCGATAATTCGCACAACCAAGCAGAGTGAGTAAAAATTTTAACTCGTTCGTTTCCATAAAAATAACCTTGCTGAAAAGTTAACCAAGACTAATCTACCTTGATTGACCGCGACAGCTGTAAAATTGAGTACCTACTTTATCGTAACCAAAATTATTGCGATCGCCTGTAGAGGTAGCGATCGTCTTTGCCTACCGATAGGATTACTTCACGTGCTTGAACCAAAATCCTCAAGTAGGGGTATGTCTTGAAAAGTTGCCTACGGCGGGAAACCCCCCTGCAAGACTTTTTTTCGCTGCAATAAGCCCCTACGTATAGTTGATGTACAGGGGAGGCTCCCGAATCCTGTGAGGGCGGGTTTGACATCGTTCTGGCATGTACCCAGATGTTGTGTGTGTTAAACCCGCCCCTACTTATTAAATTGTTTGAAGTTATTTAGCCTTTTAATTACTAATGCTAAGGGTCTGGGGTAAACTATGCCTTGATGATGACTCTTTACGTATTAAAAGAACAGTCAGAGAGGAGCTTTTTTTCAATGTCTCATTCTGTAAAAATCTACGATACCTGCATTGGCTGCACCCAGTGCGTCCGTGCTTGCCCGACTGATGTGTTGGAGATGGTTCCTTGGGACGGCTGCAAAGCCCAGCAAGTTGCCTCTTCTCCTCGCACTGAAGACTGTGTGGGTTGCAAGCGTTGTGAGACTGCTTGTCCTACTGACTTTTTGAGCATCCGAGTTTATCTTGGTGCTGAAACGACTCGTAGTATGGGTCTGGCTTACTAACTAACTGACTTGTCAGGAGACGGAAGACGGGAGACAAGAGTTAGGAGAGGTAAACCTCCTGAAAGGTCCTTACCAGGGCGGGGGAAACTTCCCTGTAGCGATCCTCGCAACTCCCTTGCCTCTTTTGCCTCCTGTCTCCTCTTCCCACACACTGCTTTTGTCACAACAACTATACTGGGATAAATAATTCTCAATTCTCAAGATGGAGTAGTGTGAGCAATGTGCGGAATCGTTGGCTATATTGGCACGCAAGCAGCAACAGAAGTATTGCTATCTGGGCTGGAGAAACTTGAATATCGAGGTTATGATTCCGCAGGAATCGCTACGATTTGGGAAGATGAAATTAATTGCGTCCGGGCAAAAGGTAAATTATATAACCTGCGTTCTAAATTACAGCAAGTAGAAACCCCTGCACAGATTGGGATCGGTCACACGCGTTGGGCGACTCATGGTAAACCAGAAGAGTACAATGCCCATCCTCATATGGATACAGCAAGGCGAGTGGCTGTAGTACAAAATGGTATTGTAGAGAACTATCGTGAGTTACGCGAACAACTAAAAGCTCAAGGATGCGAGTTTCGTTCGGATACAGACACCGAAGTTATCCCTCACCTCATTGCGGAATTCTTAAAAAACCCCATCTCCCCCTCTCCCTTCCTACATGCAGTGCAGAAAGCAGTTCACAAACTTAAGGGGGCGTTTGCGCTCGTAGTTATTTCTGCTGACTACCCTGATGAACTGATTGTTGTCCGACAACAAGCACCTCTGGTGATTGGTTTTGGACAGGGAGAATTTTTTTGTGCCTCCGATACACCTGCGATTGTTTCCCATACGCGTGCGGTGCTTCCTCTAGAAAATGGGGAGATGGCACGTCTTACACCCTTGGGCGTCGAAGTTTACAACTTTGTGGGCGAGCGGTTGAAGAAATATCCCCAGATACTGAATTGGAATCCCATCATGGTGGAGAAGCAGGGATTCAAGCACTTCATGCTCAAAGAAATTTATGAGCAACCAGGAGTCGTACGGGCTTGTTTAGATGCTTACTTCAACCCTGATTGGACTGAAGCAAATACTACGAATTCACCAGTGAATCTCGGTTTACCAGAAAAACTTTATACTGATTTAGAACAAATTCAAATCGTGGCTTGTGGTACGAGTTGGCACGCAGCCTTAGTAGGTAAATATTTATTAGAACAATTAGCAGGAATTCCGACTCAGGTGTATTATGCTTCAGAGTTTCGCTATGCACCACCTCCTATAACAGCGAATACACTGACAATTGGCGTAACTCAATCAGGTGAGACGGCTGATACACTTGCAGCTTTGGCGATGGAAAAAGAACGTCGTCACGGAAAAGAAGAGAAGTATCAAACGCGACTGCTAGGTATTACCAATCGTCCGGAAAGCACTTTGGGTCATACGGTATCTCATATTATCAACACTCATGCGGGAATGGAAATTGGCGTAGCAGCTACAAAAACCTTTATCGCCCAACTGATGGCGTTTTATGCTTTAGTGTTAGATATAGTTTCTATCCGTCAGACTATTTCCCAGGAAAAAGTGCAAGAAATGATTAACGGATTGCGGCAAATTCCACGGGAAATTGAGGCAAATTTAGAAAGTCAAGAACGTTATATTGAGCAATTAGTTCACGAGTTTGAAGAAACCCAAGATTTCATTTTTTTGGGAAGAGGCATTAATTTCCCCATCGCCTTAGAAGGAGCATTAAAATTAAAGGAAATCAGTTACATTCATGCGGAAGGATACCCAGCAGGGGAAATGAAGCACGGCCCCATCGCCTTATTAGATGCCAAAGTGCCAGTTGTGGCGATCGCTATGCCAGGTAGTGTCTATGAAAAAGTGATTTCTAACGCTCATGAGGCAAAAGCCCGAGATTCTCGTTTAATTGGCGTCACTCCAGTGAACAACACAGAAGCAGGGGAAATATTTGACAATATAATTCCCGTGTCATGTGTCGAAGAATTTCTTTCCCCCATTCTGGCAGTAATTCCCCTACAATTACTGGCTTATCACATCGCCGCACGTCGTGGTTTAGACGTAGATCAGCCCAGGAATCTGGCGAAATCTGTAACAGTTGAGTAGTTTGATAATCAGCCGATTACACACTATAGATTAAGTGATTGCATAAAGTTGGTGCTTGTATAATTCTCTATCCGGTAGACTTTGCGCTTTGGCAAAAGCGGAGTCGGCATTTATGAATCGCTGGCTTGGCTTATCGGCAATGTGATCACCCTATCTAGGGAGTCTACTCTCTAGATAGAGCGATGTGAGTGCTACCTTTACGGTTGTTCAAACTATTACCGTCACGAAACAAAACTCCTTTCGCCTCTTCTGGGACAGCTTCATGATTCAGTTGCAGACCAACCACTCCTATTATTATCAGTACTTTAGAACGTGAGATTCACAAACATCGTCTAAGCTGAAAATAGCAGAGCTTATTTAAAGAAAACACTATGAGTGTAGTTATTCCCGATGACATTCTTACTGCTGCTGGAATTTCAGAAGCTGAATTAAAGCTAGAAATTGCGATTATGTTGTTCCAACAAGAAAAAATCAGCATTGGGAAAGCGCGTCGCCTAGCAGGAATGAATTTAATTGAGTTTCAACGCGAAATTGCTAGTCGTGGAATTTGTATTCATTATGATGTAGAAGAGTTTGAGGCTGACCTGAAAACCCTACGGGAAATGGGCAGACTGTGATTGTTATTTGCGACACTTCACCAATCACTAACCTTGCTGCTGTTGGACAAGTGAACCTGTTGCAACAACTTTACAGTAATATCATCATTCCCCAAGGGGTTTACGATAATTGATTATTGTCCTAAGCATCAATCCGTTGCTATACCACCCTCGTTCTAAGCCGAGCCAAATGGTCAAGCTGACAAATCGCTCCACCATGACAGCGTTAAAATAAACCCATAAAATAGTCATCCCATCTTACCCCAAGCTATGTCCCTTGCTAAAGAATTAGACTCTCCCCAAGACCTTCCAGAAAATGTTATCCTTCCTCCTGGTGATTTATACAGCGACGAGCCTCCTTTGGAAACTGAACTGCATCTAGAGCAAATAATGCTCTTACTTAAATGTCTAAAATGGTTGTGGCGAGACAGAACAGATTTCTATGCGGCTGGTAATCTGACTATTTATTACAGCCTCAGCAAACGTAAATCAGAAGACTTCCGGGGACCAGATTTTTTTGTGGTGCTAGATACGGAACGCAAAACTCGTAAAAGTTGGGTAGTTTGGGAAGAAGATGGTAAATATCCTAACGTAATTCTGGAAATTCTCTCTGAATCAACTGCTAATACTGATAAAGAATTTAAGAAAAAACTATACCAAAACACCTTTCTCACACCCGATTACTTTTGGTTCGATCCTTATACATTAGAATTTGCTGGATTTCATTTAGTTGATGGGAAATATCAACCTTTAGAAGCAAATAAGCAAGGGCATTTATGGAGTCAGCAGCTAGATTTATATTTGGGAATTTATCATGGACTATTGCGATTTTTTACACCATCAGGACAGTTAGTTCCAACACCAGAAGAAGTAGCTGAGTCTGAACGTCAACAGAAAGAATTAGCAGTAAATAGAGCTGAAAGATTGGCAGCTAAATTGCGAGAGTTAAACATTGACCCTGATACAATTTAGAACATTTCCAATTAACCCTGTTTTCCTGAAGTTTAAGAAAATTTACAAATACATAGCAACATCTGCTATCTCTGCAATGAAAGACTGGTACTGAGGACTTGAGAAGAAGCGAAAATCAGCGGTCGCATCAACACTCATTTTACACAACAGGCGAAATTGGAATGGAGTTGGAGGTTTATTGACATGCTCTACCCGCACCTCTAAGTTAGAATTTTGGGCGTTGCAACTCAAAAACTTCTGTAAGCAAATATCGCGGAGAATAGCCGATAATGTAGTGGTCTTCAGTGTTTAGAATTAAAGCTTGAGAATCGTATGGATTTTGAAATTCGTGAGCTAACCATAACTTTTCTCCTAGCTCAAGTTGATTAATTCGCTCAATCGCACATCTTGGTAGGTGTCGCAAATTACCCACAACGCGCATGTAAATTTTACTAACTTCCACGTTGAATCCGCGTAGCTGTCTTCTGGCGGTGTTGGCTCAATCTCTATTAACATGGCTTTAGTGCTAATACATTTATTCTCCAGATGTTGCCTCTCAAATTTAACGACCCTCACAACCCAGGTTTGAGAACATTCTGGTTAATTATTGGAATGTTTGCCGTTGTTGCCTTATTAGAGTACTCAACTCCACCAGATTATGTATTTGGTTATCTTTATATTGGTCCTATCATACTGGCAAATGCACGTTTGAGTCGGATGGCAACGCTGCGAATTACTGTAGTTGCTTGTGTTCTGACAATTACAAACGTGTGGATTCCAGGCATCTACCTGGAGAGGGCTTCAACAATTGCAAGTCGATTGATTGCTATTTTGGCACTAGTTGTGACGGATGTTCTGTGCGATCGCAATCGGATATACCAACAAGCACTGATGCAACAGGAGGCGAAACTTCAGGCACAAGAGAAGTTAGCGAGCGTGCGAGAAGACTTTGCCTCTACCTTAACTCACGATCTGAAAACTCCTCTTTTGGGAGCAATTGAAACTTTACAGGCGTTTGAGAGAGAAAATTTTGGTTCTGTTCTTCCCGCCCAAAAGAAAGTTTTGGCGATGATGATTCGCAGTCACCAAACGAGTTTGCAGATGGTGGAAACTGTTCTAGATATCTATCGCAATGATATTAAAGGATTAAAGCTGAAAAAGACACGTGTGGATCTTAGTGCGATCGCGGAGGAAGTGGCAACAACGCTGACTGAACTCGCCTTAAGTCGTCGCGTCTACATTTCAGTGAACTACGGTGTATCAGACTTTCGTCAGTTTATTTGGGTTGAGGGAGATGCCTTCCAATTGCAACGAGTTTTTAACAATCTCTTGACAAATGCCATTAACCACACTCCTCGTGGTGGTAAAGTGGAAGTTGTGTTGGAGCCTGGGTCTTCTTATCAAGTGGCTAAAGTTATAGATACAGGAGCAGGTTTCACGCTCGAAGAATTACCACACTTATTTGAACGATTTTACCAAGGACATAGCGATCGTCAAGCAAAAGGTACGGGGTTGGGGTTGTACTTGACTCGTCAGATTGTAGAAGCACACGGAGGTACAGTCTGGGCAGAGAATCGCGTTCCTCACGGTGCAATCTTCGCGTTTCGCTTACCTATTTTGAACGTAGGGAGTAGGGAGTAGGGCATCTGAGAGAGGTTAAGGTAATTGCACAAATTTCAGTTAGTCCACAACCGACACTGAGTTATCAAATAAGCAATTCGGGTGTTTACGCCCCGCAAAACATCTGCTATAAACGATAGTATCAGTACATGTAGTAAAAAAAACTATTATAATGCGGTGAAGTAGACGCCTAAAATTCTGTAAGGAGATATTACTAAGCATTAAGTGTGGTTTGTGTGGCGAGCAAAGCAACCCTATTAATAAAGATATTTTGACTGCCAAGTATGTGCAACCTTACGTGTATACACTGATTTAAACCTAAAAAATATACACAGATATGTCTCTATTGCTAGAGGTAACAAATCACTCTGGACTATTAAGTCGTACTTAAAAAGCGCAATCAGCAACGCTATCAACCAGTCTAATTTTTTTAGATAATATGTCTCATAACCAAGCCAAGCACGGCAATGAAGCCTTAGACAATCGAACAGGTAAATTTTTAACACCCTTTGAGCGCAAAATGTTGCAAAAAAGTTTACAAGACGATTTACCTGAGTCTTACCGCCAGCGCATTCAAATTATGTTGCTAGCAGATCAGGGGAACTCTCAAACCAAAATTTGTCAAACCTTGGGATGTTGTCCAGCAACAGTAAGGCACTGGATACATGTAGCTTGTACTGGAATGGCACACCAATGGCAGGAGCGTTCCTTTGGTCGTCCGAAGACAGTCAACGAGGAATATTTGGAGCGTTTGAAAGAACTGATTACTCATAGTCCGCGTGATTATGGTTACCCTTTTCGGCAGTGGACAAAAAACTGGCTTCATAAACATCTGGAAAAAGAATTTGGAATAGAGGTGAGCGATCGCCATCTCCAACGATTACTCAAACAGATGGGTTTGTCCACACGTTCAAAACCCAGCAATGATCAAGAAATCACGAATGAGAAAGCTACAAGTTCTAAAATCTTGATTCGTGACCTTAATTTGCAGAATCCATTAGATAATACTGAATTTTTACCTATTAATTTGGCAAAATTAGGGATTGACTCCGAAATTTATGGTGCAAAATCTACCTTTTCACCTACCTTCCCCACAACAGTTGAGCAACACTTTGGGCTATTCTCTTTCCCACGAGGAATTCGAGCATTGTCTTCAACAAATTAAATGCATAAAGCCGAAAGTCGGAAAATTCTGGCAAGGAACAGACGTGGAAGCTGGAATCTACATTGTGATTTCTGGCAAGGTAAGGTTGCTGGATGACGCAGGGGAGTTGATCGCTACTCTAGCGACTGGGGAATCATTTGGGGAATTTACCTTGTTCCCAGATACTGATTTTAGGTCTTATGCGGCGAGGGCTTCAGTAGAGTTGCAGTTGTGCTTTATGGCAGCTAACTTATTGTTGCCATTTATGGTTAAGTACCCGCCAATCAGAGAACATATGTGGACTCAGGCACGTAGCCGAGAAGCAGCGAGTCAAGAGACATCGCCTAATTCCCTGCTAATGAACTCGGATAAACTCCCAACAACGGCGACTGACTCGAATCAAATATATAAAACAGCGATTTTGTCAACGCCAGCAGAACCAAAGTCCCAGAAAAAGATTAGCAAAGCCTATTTTCCTAATCCTACACAGCGAGTCGGGCATCTATGGCAGCATGTGTTGCGGCGCTATCCGTTTTTTGCCCAACAAAGTGGATCTGACTGTGGTGCAGCTTGTTTGGTTATGGTGTCCCGCTATTGGGGAAAAAGCTTTAGTGTCAATCGTTTGCGGGATGTCGCCAATGTTGATCGCAATGGCGCATCGTTACAAGGGTTATCAAAGGCAGCAGAAAGTATTGGGTTTAGCACTCGACCGGTGAAAGCGAGTCTTAACCAGTTGGCAAAGCAAAAATTGCCTGCCATTGTCCACTGGGAGGGGAAGCACTACATCGTTGTCTATGAGATTACACCGAAGCAAGTAATTGTAGCAGATCCCGCTATTGGTCAACGTACCCTTAGCCACACTGAATTTAAAGCTAATTGGACTGGCTATACGCTACTGCTAGAACCCACAGTCTTTCTCAAAGAAGCCAAAGAGACTAGGACACCTTTCTGGCAATTTTTTGAGTTGATGAAGCCACATGCTTTGGTCATGCTGGAGGTATTCATTGCTTCTGTGTTTATCCAGATATTTGGACTGATTACCCCACTATTCACTCAGTTGATTTTAGACAGAGTGGTAGTGCAGCGTTCTGAATTAACTTTAACAGCAGTAGGGATAGGGTTGCTAATTTTTAGCCTCTTTCGCGTGGCGATGATGGGCTTAAGGCAGTATCTGTTAGATCACACGGCGAATAAGGTGGATTTAGCACTGATTATTGCGTTTATTCGTCATACTCTGCGGTTACCGTTGAGTTACTTCGAGTCCCGTTATGTGGGAGATATCATCTCACGCGTGCAGGAAAACCGTAAGATTCAACGCTTTCTTTCTGGTGAGGCGTTGTCTATCCTGCTGGATTTACTGACAGTGTTTATCTACGTGGGATTGATGTTTTGGTATAGCTGGAAAATGGCGTTGCTAGTGTTAGTGATTGTACCGCCTTTTGCTTTGCTGGCATTGATTGCCACACCTTTTTTACAAAGGATCTCTCGGGAAATCTTTAATGCTGTTGCCAAAGAGAGTAGTTATCTGATTGAAGCTTTGACTGGTATGCGGACTGTTAAATCCACAGCAGTGGAACAAACAGTACGTTGGCATTGGGAAGAGTTATTAAATAAGGAGATAAAAACTAACTTTTCTGGGCAAGTTATTAGCAATCGTCTACAAATCTTCAGCAACACAATTCAAGCAGTGGTAACTACCGTATTGCTGTGGTTTGGGGCACATTTAGTGATTCAAAACCAGTTAACCATTGGGCAATTAGTGGCATTTAATATGCTACTAGGAAATATTCTTACGCCCTTCCAACGCTTAACAGTGTTGTGGAATCAATTGCAGGAAGTCGTAATTTCGGTCGAACGCATTAATGATGTGTTGGATACAGAACCTGAGGAGGATTTGCAGCATCAAGCACGGCAAAGTTTACCAGAAGTCAGCGGACAGATCCGCTTTGAAAACGTAACATTTCGTTATCATCCAGAAAGTGATATAAATGTCTTAGAAAATCTGAATTTTGAAGTACACAGTGGGGAAATGGTAGCACTAGTAGGACGTAGTGGTTCGGGAAAAACTACGATTTCTAAATTAGTTTTGGGATTGTATCCGCCTACAGATGGCAAAGTGTTGATTGATGGACAAGATATTACCAGCATTTCCTTACATTCCTTACGTCAGCATGTTGGGGTAGTTGATCAAGATACATTTCTATTTGGCGGAACAATTCGGGAAAATATTAGCTTAGGACATCCTGGGGCAAGGTTAGAAGAAATTATTGAGGCAGCGCGGTTGGCAGGTGCTGATGAGTTTATTAAAAAGTTGCCAATGGGTTATGAAACGCAGATTGGTGAGGGTGGGGGAATGTTGTCTGGTGGACAACGTCAGCGTCTAGCGATCGCTAAAGCGTTATTAGGTAACCCCAAGTTGTTGATTTTAGATGAAGCAACTTCTCATCTCGATGCAGAGTCGGAAAGGATTATTCAGAAGAATTTGAATACAATTCTGAAGGGGCGAACCACATTAATCATTGCCCATCGCCTTTCGACTGTACGCAATGCAGATTTGATTTTAGTAATGGATCGGGGCGTGTTGATTGAGAGTGGCACTCACTCAGAGTTGATGGCGAAGCGAGGACATTATTTTTATCTTAATCAACAGCAGTTGGATGTTACAGCGTAAACAACTTACTCATCGCTAATCTAAAACTGCAACCATAAATAACTCATGCGAATATTATCAAACATTATCTACCTTTATGTACGGTTCAAAAGCCTAAATTTGTAGCAAAAAAATCATGACAAATACATTAAATGGACGGGGGACAACCCAAATCCATACAGATGAACAGCACTCAGAAAATATAACCTCTCAAATACCATCTATATCAACTGATGATTGGTCTGATGTATCTAAAGAACTACTTGATAGCTTGCCTCAGCTTTGGACAAGAGGATTACTATATTTTTTGGTTGTATTTGTATCTATAGTTTTACCTTGGGCGATGCTATCAAAGGTAGATGAAACGGGTACAGCTAAAGGGCGACTTGAGCCAAGGGGAAAGACCGTTAAGCTAGATGCGGCTGTGGCAGGTACTGTTGCACAAATTCGAGTCAAAGAAGGTGATTTAGTTAAAATAGGGCAAACTTTATTGTTATTGGAATCGGAATTAATTAATGCCGAATTGCGGCAGGCACAGGATAAATTGGAGGGGCAACTAAACCGATTTTCTCAGTTAAATTCATCTAAGAGTCAGTTAGTTGTATCTTTGACAACTCAACAGCAGCAGAACCAATCTCAACAATTGGAGAAGCAAGCTCAAATTGACCAAGCACGACAGAATATTAATACTCTGAGGAATACCTATGATTTACAGAAGGAAGAAAAATTGTCTCAAGTCAATCAGGTACTTCAAACTTATGAGCATAGTCAAACTGCTCATAAATTAGCTAAAATCAGTTTAGCTAGTGCACAGTCAGAAGTTGAACGCTACCAGAAAGCTTTACGAGCAGGTATTGTTGCAGAAACTAATGTTGTTGCCAAGCAAGATGTGGTTCAAGAAAAGCAAAAGTTATCTGAACAAAATAAGTCAGATGTTGCACAGGCTAAGTTACATTTGGCTGAAGAGCATAGTAGTTATGAGAGAACTCTTCGGCAAGCAAAGGCAGACATTGAACAGGCACAGTTACGACTAAAAGAGCAGGAGAGAGGTTATCAAACCTTGATTCGTTCTGGTAAACTAGCTGTGTTGAAAATCGAGGAACAACAAAAGAATTTGGAAACAGAAATTACGACACTGAAAGCAGAAATTGCTCAGAATAAAAGTCAGATTGTCTCGTTAAAGTTTCAGCGAGGACAAAGAGAGTTAAGATCCCCTGTAAATGGTACAGTTTTTCAATTACCGTTCACACGCTCCGGCTCTGTAGTGCAGCCAGGAGCAATGGTTGCAGAGATTTCTCCATCTCGTTCTCCGCTAATTCTTCGGGCGCAGATGGCAACCACAGAGAGTGGTTTTTTGCGAAAAGGATTACCAGTCAAGTTAAAGTTTGATGCTTATCCTTTTCAGGATTATGGTGTAATAGAGGGAAAACTATTGGAGATTTCTCCTACTACTTTGGATGTAGAAACACCGAATGGGAAGGTGGCAGCTTATGACTTAGAAATTACTCTCAAGCAAAATTGTATTCCCTCGGCTAATAAATGTATTGCTCTACGTCCTGGAGATACAGCGACGGCTGAAGTGATTGTGCGCCAGCGTCGTATTATTGATTTTCTGCTTGATCCGTTTAAGAAATTGCAGCAGGGTGGCGTGAAATTGTAGGATGTTGGTCTTAAGAGATTCATTTCTTAAGCTAACCCTTTATTTCTCCCCCTGCATCCCCTGCTCAAGAACTGCTTGCCTCAACAGATAAATTTCGCGATTCTGAACCGTATTGCAATTTAATCTACTTAATTTAAGAAGAACTGTATGTCACAAACTATTACCATCACTAACGAAGATATTCTTGAACAAGTTAAGCTATCTTGCAAAACTCCTGAGATAGTTGAGCAGATTGTTGCCCGTAAAATTATTGCAAATGCTACGGCTAAGATGGGTATCGAAGTAGAGACTGAGGAACTCCAAAAAGCGGCAGATAAATTGCGGTTAGCTAATAAACTTAATAATGCTGATGACACCTGGGCATGGCTAGAAAAACATAGTCTATCTTTAGAGGAGTTTGAGAAAATAGTAGACAATGCCGTTATTTCAGGAAAGTTAGCTGCCCATCTATTTGCAGATAAAGTTGAACCATACTTTTTTCAAAATCAACTAGACTATACCAATGTGGTGATGTATGAGGTCATTTTAGATGATGAAGACTTAGCTATAGAATTATTCTATGCTATTCAAGAAGATGAAATGAGTTTTTATGACGTTGCTCACAAATACATCCAGGATACAGAATTACGGCGAAAAGGAGGATATCGAGGAATAGTCAGGCGTAAAGATTTAAAGCCGGAGATTTCAGCAGTAGTATTTGCTGCTAAACCACCCCAGGTCCTTAAACCCATTGTAACATCTTCGGGAGTATATCTAATTTTTGCCGAGGAAATTATTCAACCACAATTGGATAAACAGCAACGCCAGCAAATTCTGTCAGAGTTGTTAGGAGAATGGCTGAAGCAACAAGTTGAGCAAGTTGAGCTTGAGATTGCTCTCAACAAAAGCAAGCTAGTTACTGATGTTGTGTATAACCAAAGCAGTGGGCTTTAAACCCACCTTGCATATGATTTGCGCGACAATTTACATAGTTGCCCTCTGCCTTGACAAAAGTGGACACGCTGCTTTGAACGTACTTCTGCCTTTCTTTTGTAAGCGGTAAGCGTGTGCCAGTTGTCTAAGTTCAATCTTTGATTTATTAGAAAATTGCTGCTATATTTCTTTTAGTGTAGAAGTGGAATAGAGCAGCAATTTAGTTATCATTTGCCGATAAGTAGGTTAGCTCATATAAACCTCACTATGTAACGAGATGTAAAAAGCTCAAAACTCTTGTGATTGCTTCACTTCGCTTTGTTCAATTCACGATGACATAGTTATAAATTTTCCCACACATCTACTTAGGGCTTGCTGAATGAAGGTGTAATGTAGTCCAGGTAAGGAGTTCAAGCCTTTTTATAACAAACAAGTGCGTTTGTTATAACATCTAGAGTCTCAAAACCCTTGCACAATCGTTAGCGATGCCTGCGGCGGGCTGCGCCTACGCTGGGTAAATTTGGAAACTGAGCAACGAAACAACCATTTTGCAACCTGTGTGGGTTCTAGATTCGCTTTAGAGACTTATTCAGCAAGCCCTACTTATCCTACAATAATAATGATAATTACAGGACCTTCCGCCTCTCCTCCTAACAACGCCTTTTGTTCCGTGTCAGACAGTTCTTGCATTTCTTGATATTCTAGTTGTTCTGGATGTATGTTAGATATTGTAATCTTAGACATTTGCGCATATCCTCTTAAGTCAGATTGTATTTTTCGGAATTAGACGTTTATTTGTCTGCTTCTATTATCATCATATGTAACTGAATGGATAGTTTCAATATTCTTTCTTACAACAAACTAGACAGAACAATTACATTTTTGTTTTATGTTTAATTCAGTCAAAGGTAGTTTTTTGTTAAAAAACTC
>JAQYWN010000396.1 GCA_029379265.1 Rhizonema sp. NSF051 | reverse complement strand
GTTCATTATGTGTAGCTTCATAATAAAATGGTATTAAAAATATAAGTAGCACATGGATTGTAATTTAGAGCAGTTTGCTAGCGATAACAACTCTGGGATTTGTCCGGAAGCATTGGAATATATGATTAAGGCAAATCAGGGTAGCGCTCCCGCTTATGGAAACGATCAATGGACTCAAAGAGCAACAGACTATTTTAGAGAGTTATTTGAAATTGATTGCGAAGTCTTTTTTGTCTTTAATGGCACTGCGGCAAATTCCTTATCATTAGCTGCATTATGTCAGTCTTACCATAGTGTCATTTGTCATGAAAATGCACATATCGAAACTGATGAATGTGGTGCGCCTGAATTTGCTTCTAATGGTTCCAAGCTGCTACTTGCTAAAGGTAAAAATGGCAAGTTAACTTCAGAAGCTATAGAAGCGCTCGTCAATAAGCGGACGGATATTCACTATCCTAAACCTAAAGTAATTAGTCTTACTCAAGCAACAGAATTAGGAACTTTATATTCAATGGACGAACTGGTTGCCATTAAGTCAACCGCACAAAAGCACAATTTAAAGATTCATATGGATGGTGCTCGTTTTGCCAATGCAGTGACTGCGATGAATCAAAGTCCTGCTGAAATTACCTGGAAGAGTGGAATAGATGTGCTGTGTTTTTGCGGGACAAAAAATGGAATGGCGTTAGGGGAAGCTATTCTTTTCTTTAATAAAGCACTAGCAGAAGATTTTGCCTACCGTTGTAAACAAGCGGGGCAACTTGCATCTAAAATGCGGTTTATCTCGGCTTCTTGGCTTGGTTTGTTGGAAACTGGTGCTTGGTTTAATAATGCACGTCATGCCAATCAATGTGCTGAATATTTAGAGAATCAGCTGCTAAAAGTAGAAGCTGTTGAGATGATGTTTCCGAGAGAATCTAATGCCGTCTTCGTTAAGTTGCCAGAACTTGCGATCGCCAGCTTAAGAGACAAGAATTGGCAGTTTTACACATTTATCGGTGTGGGAGGAGCGAGGTTTATGTGTTCTTGGAATACAACTCAGGCAAGGATTGATGAATTGGTAAGCGATATCACTGAAGCGATCGGCTAGTATTCCAACAACTAAAAATTGACGGGTAAAATGAACGTGCAATGTCGATAGGCTATGCTTTAACTCTTGGATTTGGCAAAGCAATACAAAACGGTACATTAGACACTGCCCGGACTCTAAATCGGGATATCTAACTTTCCGTTGTACTATGGTGGAAACTAGAGTTACTGATCCAGGATGAAGATTGATCGCCATGACCAAGCTAAAATTTTATCATCACCGGAGATCTCCCGACTATTTACCACGGGACTGAAAACGAAGCGCGATGCTACGCAACGGCTTAAGCCGTATCGCACCTTATTTGGCATCTGTCTTTTTACTGGTTGCCGAGTTAGTGAAGCTCTGGCTCTCCAAACCACTGATATTAAGTCTGGAACCATCACTTTGAGGAAGTCTACCACTAAAGGAAAGTTAAAAACTCGCGTCGTAGATATTCAAGTAGGATTAGCAGAACTACTGGCTGAGTATCAACCAAAGCCTGGTGCATTATTTCCTGGCTTGCGTGGTGTGACTGAACGTCTTACACGGTTTGCCGTTGATAAGATTCTTAGGGATACAGAAGAGCGTGTTGGGTTGGTAGGTGTTAGTACTCACTCGTTTAGGCGAACGGCGCGAACAATGATGCCTAGTGCTGGCGTTCCCTGACGCCACATCCAAGAAATTAGAAGCAAAAAATACCCCAAAATATCCCAATAATAATTTTAAATTGAAAAAGCCAAAATCCCAATGAAGAAGATTTTGATTTTATCAGCAAATTCTAAAGGCACAACATCGCTGCGTTTAGATGAGGAGGTACGTGAAATTAATGCTGGACTAGAACGAGCTCAGCACCGATCTCGGTTTGTCTTAGAGCAGAAGTGGGCAGTGCGACCGAGGGACATCTCTAGGGCTATGCTGGATCTCAATCCTCAGATTGTTCATTTTTCTGGACACGGAACGAGGGATGAGGGTCTGGTGTTTGAAGATGAAACAGGTTCGGCAAAGCTAGTCGATGGAGAAGCATTAGCGGGATTGTTTGATTTGTTTGCCGAACAGGTAGAGTGTGTTGTTCTTAACGGTTGTTACTCCGAGGTGCAAGCGAGTGTGATCGCTGAACACATTAACTATGTGATTGGCATGAAAAAGGCGATTGGAGATAGAGCAGCAATTGAATTTGCTGTAGGTTTTTACGATGCTTTAGGAGCAGGACGATCTGTTGAATTTGCCCACAAATTTGGTTGTGCTGCAATTCGACTAGCAGGTATTCCTGAGCAACTCACCCCAGTTTTGAAAAAGAATCTTAAATGCAGAAAGCTAATTATTGATCACAAACCATTAGAAGATTCACTGTTATCTTGTGACACATCAATAGTTAGCCGTAATCAAGTATTAAGTCAAAATCAAATACAAGCAATAGAGATATATCGCCAACTTGTTGAGGAGCTTGTGCGTAAGGACGGTGTAATTTGTTCAATCAAACGTAGTATTTTAAAAGAATATATAAAAAACTTAGGAGTCCCACCTGAAGAGGCTTTCAGAATTGAAGATGAGGTGTTAAAACCTTATGTAGATTACAGCCAAAATTTGCAGAAATATCAGCATAGGTTCGGAGATATGTGCCTACTGGGATCGAGCTTGACAATAAAATCTTAATCTGCCATATTCGCTTTTTTCCTCTTCGTTATTAAGATCTGAAGGAAGTAGGTGTTCGTCTGTAGATACACCACCACGGTACGTAGAATTCGGGAAACGTTTCAAAACTTAATAGATGTATAGATCAATGGGGGCGAAATCCGCTTTTGTGCGATGCCCTTGGCCACGGCGGTATCGCCGTATCGCTCATCAAGGTTTACATATAAACTTCAGGCAGAGGGGATCGCGACGCGAGACGTCGCGAATGATCAAAATGCTCAAGTTAAAGCGTAGACAGGACTTACGCATTGACAGAAAACTGTTGAAAAAATTGGAGTAGATTTAGGTGTAAAAACACTTGCTACTTGCTCTGATAATTCAACTTACGATATGCCAGTTACTACCAAAAAGCAAAGCTCGCCGGAGAGAGTACTCTCTCCGGCAGACTTTGCGCGAAAACCAAGCTCAGTAAACTCCAGTGGTATAACCGTAATAAGATTTTAGGGAACAAGAAGTTAAAAATAAAAGCATCCTCTAACGCAATTAAATTCTTTGAAGAGCAAGCTAAAATAAATCATCGAATAGCTAATATTCGTCTTGATACAACTCACAAGATGACAACAGAACTTAGTGGAAAAGCTTATGTTATCAGAATTGAGGATTTAAATGTGTCTGGAATGTTAGCTAATCACAAATTAGCCAATGCTATCTCAAACAAATGTTTTTATGAAATTCGTAGGCAACTAGTTTACAAACAAGATTTTTATGGCACTAAAGTCGAACTCGTAGATAGATTTTATCCAAGTTCTAAAAAATGTTCTCTATATGGGCATGTCCAACCTCTGAAACTTGACGACAGGATTTTTAATTGCCAAGGGTGTGGACATTCTCAAGATAGAGATGAGAATGCGGCGGATAATTTACTCCATGCTCCAAATCATGTAGTACGGTTGGCTAGACCGGAAAATAAAGCCTGTGGATTGGAAGGAGCCGACTCCACAAGTTGAAGCAGGAAATCAGCACTAAACAAAGTTTAACTAAGTTTAGGTAAGTCTTTTATAGCAGCTATGCAATTGCTCAATTTTCTGCTTTGCCAATCTCTGTTGCTTCAGTAACCTCAATCAATTTTCCGGTCTTGACATCATAAATGTATCCATAAATGGAGATTTCACGAGGAACTAAGGGATGGAAGCGAATACGCTTAACATCTGCATAGACACTTTTTACTTGGTCATCAATGGTGAGCCAATCGATATATTCTCCTTCTGTCGAACCAGCGCCCTCACCATTGTCATGCCAACCAGTCTCATCAAGGGTGGCAGTTTTGAGGCTACTGGCTAGCAAATCCCGTATAGTCCGGTCTGTAAAGGTTTCCATGCCACATTCAGTGTGGTGGATGACAAACCACTCATGAGTTCCCAAGAGCTTATAGGAGATAACTAAAGAGCGAATGGCATCATCGCTAGCACGTCCCCCAGCATTACGAATCACATGGGCATCTCCTTCCGCTAATCCAGCAAATTTGGCAGGATCTAGACGAGCATCCATACAGGTCAGAATCGTAAACCTTCTAGCGGGAGGAAGAGCTAGTTGACCTTTATCACCAAAGTTTTCGACATAAGTTTGATTTGCAAAGAGTACTTCTTCTAAAACTTGGCTCATTAATTTTGTACAAATGAAGTTACAAAAAATACTTTACTACAAAGAAGGTATATTTTTCTGTATTGCGACCAAATTACCGTATTTTAATGTAAAGTGATCGAAGTCGATTCTGAAAAGTAAGTTTAATGTCTAGTTGTCATCTCAATCTCCTAGGAGCAATCAACGACATTACTCATCAAGATGTGTAGATTAAAAGAGATTGCCCTAGAACAATAAATTCCCATCTTCTAAAATGTGCCGCATGTGTGATGTAAAACACGAGTCTTTAAAGTTAGACGACCGAGTGTTTAGTTGCCCTAACTGTGGACATACAGAAGACAGAGATGTGCATGCGGCAAAGAATCTAGCAGGCGCACCAGAAGAAATATGTAGTAGGGCAGGCTCTGTCCGAAATTAACGCCTGTGGATGGGTTAGGAGCCGACTCCCCCAGTTGAAGCAGGAAATTTTGAAAAACATCTAATATGTCAAAGATGTATTAGAATGTCCGGTAAATTTGGAGCAGGTTGAGTTTACGCCTTCATTGGGGATCAATTTAATGGCACACCTATTTGAACCGCTTACCATTGGCTCAGTCACTTTTCGCAATCGCATTGCTGTTGCACCCATGTGTCAGTACTCCAGTACAGATGGCTATGCTAATGATTGGCATTTAGTTCATTTAGCTAGTCGTGCAGTCGGCGGTGCTGGTTTAGTGCTAACTGAGGCGGCAGCAGTGGAACCGCGAGGACGCATTAGCCCGCAAGATTTAGGAATCTGGTCAGATGGACATATTGAGGCTCTGGCAAAATGTGTAGCACTCATTCACAATTTGGGTGCGATCGCGGGTATTCAACTTGCTCATGCTGGGAGAAAAGCTAGCACTGCGGCACCTTGGGAAGGAGGAAAAGCCGTTAATGAATCTGCTGGCGGTTGGCGTCCTCTAGTTTCCAGCAGTGCCATTGCGTTTAGTGAAAAGCACCCCATTCCTGAAGCCTTGAATATCGAAGAAATTCAGCAAACTATTAGTGCTTTTGTGCAAGCTGCTAAACGTTCTGTAGAAGCTGGTTTTAAGGTGATTGAAATTCACGCCGCTCACGGTTACTTATTGCACCAGTTCCTCTCACCTATCAGCAACCAACGAGAAGATGAATATGGAGGTAGTTTTGAGAACCGCACCCGTTTACTGAGAGAAGTTGCTCAGCGAGTGCGAGAAGTTTTACCAGAAGGTTATCCTTTATGGGTACGGATTTCTGCAACTGACTGGGTAGAAAATGGCTGGGACATTGAACAAAGTATCGCTCTGTCAGATAAACTTAAATCATTAGGGGTGGATTTAATTGATTGCTCGAGTGGTGGCAATTTACCACACGTGAAAGTTCCCTCTGGTCCAGGTTATCAGACTGTGTTTGCTTCACAAATTCGCAACGAAGCAAATATCCTGACAGGGGCTGTGGGTTTAATAACGTCTCCAGAACAAGCTGACCATATTATTCGCACAGGTCAAGCAGATATAGTGTTGCTGGCACGGGAACTGCTACGCAATCCTTACTGGCCATCAGAAGCTGCTAAGAAGTTAGGACAGAATAAAGTTTGGCCCGTGCAATATGAGCGAGCTTGGCTGTGACCAATACTCATATCATGTCCGTTAAAAAAATTATTGTAAAGAGCACAGTCTTGATGAGGGCAGAGCGTATTTCCAGAAAGAGGATTTCTGAGTTTTGCATCTCTGTCCTTTTTTCTCACTAATCAACAGGACATGATATAGCAACCGCCAGAGGCAGCTATGCTGAGGAACAAGCGCTGTACACAGAGAAGTCGCAAGGAAGCCAGCGCTTATAGGAGTGCTGGCTGCCTGTTGGCACATTCTGCCTTAATGTCGTAAAACTAAGAGAAATTTATAAATGTTTGGCATTAAAACTAGAATTGAGTTAAGTTTCCCTAATTATGCGATACCAGTAGTCATAGATGCGGCGATATCCTAATTTTTCATAGAGATGTATAGCTGAAGCATTTTGTGCCATTACTTGAACGTAAGCATGCTGCGCTCCCGTCTGTCGTGCCCATGAAAGCATGTCTGTCAGTAATCTCGTTCCGTGTCCTTTGTTGCGAGCCTGAAGCCGAGTAACGATATCAAAAATTCCAAAATAACTATCATAAACAACACCTAACCCACAGGCTACAGCCTGACCACTTTCTTCAAGAACGGCGAAAAGACATGGAGAAGGAACTAAGCTTAGGATTTTGATGTGATTTTTCTGAGCAATTAGATTGCTCCCCGCAATCTCACAATAGGTACGCACCCATGATTCCCAATCAGTTGCAATTAAAGACACTGAATGATTATAGATGGAGTCTAACTTTTGATAAAGTACAAGTGAGGGATCAATGTAAACATACTTTGATAAAGCAAGGTAGCAATCTAATGTTGAGTTATCGACAAATGATAGTAGCCGAAAAATGGTAGATTGTGAGCGTTCTCTGTAAAAAGACTCACAATAACGAATCATCGCAGGCAACTTAGCATTCATAGGCGTAAGTGGGTTGACAGAATTGGCGCGTTTACTGTGTCCGTTAGCAAAGCGCAGAATCCAACCAAAATAATTAATCTGCTCCAAGGCAGGCCATGAGGCATAACTAGCTAATTCAATATTGATTGGGTCAATCATCCGCTAACTACCTTTCCCACAGAATACACCCCTACATTAAAATCGATTTACAGTAATGAAAAGAAAGCCCACTTCTTCTAGAGGTGGGATGAAGCCATCACACCAATCCAAGGAATCAAATTTTTACAGATATACCATAAATCGATTCTATACGTTTTCTCTCTTGAGGTGGCGATCGCCTATTCTTTTTTGGCTTGGGCTGTCACATTTATTGTCTCAAAAGTCAATGAGTTTCTGATGATGAGTACCTGATTTTTCAGCGCTTGGTTCTTGTACTGATTACTGAAATAGACACGTCCGGAAATTAAACTTTCAAAAAGATAGAATATAAAAATTTATCTTTATAAACCATAATACACAC
>JAQYWN010000395.1 GCA_029379265.1 Rhizonema sp. NSF051 | reverse complement strand
TGTATCAGGAACTACATGTGCAACAGTAATTACAGTAGTATTTGTTATTTTAAATAAACAAATTTTAAATGTTTATAAACCTCCAATATTTTTGTCTGCTGTATTTGGTGGATATCTTTGTACATTAATACGTGAAAATATAAAGCCAGCAAACAATATAAATCCTGAAATTAATAGGATTATAAAATCTGCCATCATATACTCGGGATGGGGAATTTTATATGCACTTATACATTCGACAATTAATCCTAAAATTTACTACAATGGGTATTATAACTTTGTAAAGGATGTACTAATACTTGCAATAGTTGGCGGAATTTCCGGCGGAATTAGAATCCAAAAGAAGGTAGTAAATACCCAAAAAGCGCTTCCTAATCAGGGAATAAGAAGGTCAGTCAAATACGCGTTAGTATCTTTTGCAGTTCTTGCACCTACTGCAGCCCTAGTTGGTTGGGTGACAGATTCAGTTAGAAATCCGTTTTATCTGACATGTCTTGGTGTAGCAGTGGGGTTAATGAGTGCACTAGGTATAAATGAAGGCTCAGGCATAGTTTCAATTCAACACCTTATTCTACGTGTTGTTCTTTGGTATAAAGGTGATATTCCGTGGAACTATGCTCGTTTTCTTAATTACGCTACTGAGCGTATTTTTTTACAAGATATAGGAAATAGCTATACTTTTATTCACCGTATGCTATTGGAACATTTTACTCAGATAAACCTAAAAAAGGTGAAAAAAGGAAGCTAGCTGG
This sequence comes from Rhizonema sp. NSF051, assembly GCA_029379265.1. Lineage (GTDB taxonomy): Bacteria > Cyanobacteriota > Cyanobacteriia > Cyanobacteriales > Nostocaceae > Rhizonema. The sequence continues at coordinate 6,664 of JAQYWN010000395.1, read as the reverse complement.
CATTTGTGGTTCATCAATAGACAGTCAAAGGTTTTAGAAGACAAATTTTGCAAGTTAAATGTGAAATAGCTTTTTCTTAAGTAAGTTTTATAAAATTAATGTTTCGAGTCTTAACTGTACTTCTTCTATTAAATCTTGTGAAACACTTTCAACAAATTTTCCCTTTCTAGCTTTCCAATCGAGTGTTTTTATTTGGTCAGCTAACACAACTCCTTTTGTTTGCATTCCCTCAACAAGTGGAACTTCAAAATTCAACCCTTTTGCCTTATTGGTTATAGGACACGCTAAAACTAAAGAAGCCATTCGATTGTATTGAATTGGAGATATAACAAGAACAGGACGGTAGCCTGTTTGCTCCCGCCCTTGCTGTTGTAGTTCATTGTTCATTGTCTTAGCAATGTCATCAAATGACATTCCTGATGTGTAGAGAGCAAATGCACGCTGAATCGAATTAACCGTAAACTGCTGTGTTGCTCCAAATTCTAATTTGATAATATCTCCTCTTTTGGGAAAGTATGAATTAACTACCAATCTTCATTCCCCACTGTGTTTCCAGTTTCAAATTCAGGATGGAAGTTATCAGGAGTCATACCTTCAAGCAACTCATCAAGGGTATACTTTTTCCTTGTTCTTGGTTTAATTATAATATTGTTACCTTCCACACTAAAGTCTACACCTGTCCCTTCGGTTACATGTGCTTGTTCAGCTACCGCTCTTGGAATCCGAATAGCTAAACTATTTCCCCATTTAGCAACAACTGCCGTCATAGCTATCTCCAAATATTTTGTTGGTGATTTACACGTCCGAACTTTAGATTTTCGGAGTGAAACGCTTTTAATTAAAATTTTATTTGACGTATATACTTTGAATATACAGGTTTTACTAGCGGGTGTCAACAGCTTTGGTAATCAGTATGAAGCCTAGAGGCAACGCACAAAGCGATTAGTGCCCTATATGTTCTAAATTCAGCAAGGTTGTTGAGTTTCATAGGCTTGCTTAGTCATTGTTACCAATGCCTGTTTTACCTCGTCACTTAAAGTTAGCTGTTTCAACAAATACTCAGACTTCCTGTAATGATAGCCAGCCAGCTTGCCACTGAGAAGTATCTTGTAACAATTTAGCATTCAGCCAGAAACGGACGTTGGGATCGCAGGCTGCAGTCATTTCGGCATATACCCACTTGCCCTGGTTTTTGCGGTTGACAACTTGGAAGTGCCGCCAGCCGTCTACTTTTTGTTGCGCTGTCCACTTAGAACCAACTAGGTAAGGAAATTTCTGCTTTTTCATCATGTGTAAATCGTTAACCTACTTACTCGCGAATCAATTTATTAATTGAGAAAATTATTTTTCCTTATTCTAAGCTTCTCACCTACGCGCAGCCAGCGATATCCATAACCTTACAATTAGACAGTGTACGAACTCCCTACGATTGGTTGGTATTGGCGATCGCAAGTGATCGCGCCAGTGCCAAGAAGTTACTACAATTTGTATTATCTTCATTGGGGATTACCATGATTGAGACAACCCGAACATTCACTCCAGATTGGGTATCTCCCCCTGGTGATACCATCGCTGATTTATTAGAAGAGCGTGATTGGACACAAGCACAGTTAGCAGATCGCTTAGGCTACATTACGAAGCACATCAGCCTGCTCATCAATGGTAAAGCACCTATCAATGAAGAAACTGCCCTGAAGCTAGAGCAGGTTTTAGGGAGCACAGCAGCATTCTGGCTCAGTCGTGAAGCCCAATATCGCGCTCATCTGGCTCGAAGAGAAGAAGAAAACCGCATACAGGAGTGGATATCTTGGTTAGATCGCTAACCAGTTAAAGACTTGATGATTCAGGGTGTCATTCCTCAATCCCGTCTAATTGCCAAAAATCAACCTGGTTTTGTCAAAAAAATTACTGCTCTTTCTCGGTGTAAGCAGAGTGATGGGCACGGTAATTTTTGATTCCACCTGAGTATGAAAGGGAGTTAGCAGAACTTCAATCTAAAACAGACATTGTCAATTTTGCAGAACGTATTGGTATTCATCCCACTATTATTGTGGAACAGCTGCAACACGATTGTAAAATTCCTATCACTTGAATCTCTTCTTCCCCACCTAATCGTGTCACAAAGAGAAAATGTGAAAAACACAATTAGTAGACCATAATCTTTAAAAACCTGAAGATCATTCTTGGTATAACCCTTGGCTTCCGAGATAACGTTGTATCCGGTTTTTAGTGGTTATGGTCTACTAGTACACTGCTCTAATGCAAAGAGTATCGCCCCAAGCGCATGCTCTGTTTGTTCAAATTTATTCAGTGTAATACTGTAAGCTACATATCATGTATTGTGTTCTCCACACCGCTGAATCATTTCTGCGACTAAACCTGTCCAACCAGTTTGATGGTTTGCACCTAAACCCGCACCGTTGTCTCCATGAAAGTATTCGTGGAAAAGAATTAAGTCACGCCAATGTGGATCTGTTTGAAACTCCTTAAGATTGCCAAAAACTGGTCTGTTTCCAGAAGAGTTTCTCCGAAAAATCTGACTCAGCCTTGCAGACAATTCCACTGCGACTTCCTGTAAAGTCATCTCCTTACCAGAACCAGTAGGACATTCCACTTTGAAATCGTCACCCATGTATTGATGAAACGTTTGGAGTGACTCAATAATTAAGTAATTCATCGGAAACCAGATCGGCCCGCGCCAGTTAGAGTTGCCGCCAAACAAACCTGTGGTAGATTCTGCGGGTTCGTAATCCACTCGGTACTCCTCACCGTTTGCTTTGAAGATATAGGGATGTTCGTCATGATATTTAGAAACAGAACGGATACCATAAGGACTCAAGAACTCTGCTTCATCTAACATCTTATCGAGAAGGCGACGTAATTTGTCTTGATGGGCAATTGCCAGCAATCGACGCTCGCCCACCCCCATTTTTTGCATACAAGCGATTCCTCCTGTGAGATCGTGGCGATTGTGGATAAACCAATCTGTCCGTCGCTTGAAGGAATCCAGTTTCTCTAAGGTTTCTGGTTCGAGTGTTCCGACGGCAAACAGTGGCACTAACCCCACTACTGATCGCACTTTCATCGGATAATGATCACCGTTAGGAAAACGTAGTGCATCGTAGTAAAAGCCATCTGTTTCATCCCATAAAGCAATATTATCTCTGCCAATACCATCCATGGCTGAAGTGATGCGAAGGAAATGCTCAAAGAATTTACTGGCAATATCTTCGTATGCTCGATCAGTTTTTGCCAGTTCTAAGGCGATTGTGAGCATATTTATGCAGTACATTGCCATCCAACTGGTTCCATCTGCCTGTTCCAAGGTGCCACCCGTGGGCAAAGCTGCACTGCGATCAAACACTCCAATATTGTCTAAACCCAAGAAGCCACCTTGAAAGACATTCTTACCCTCAATATCTTTGCGGTTCACCCACCAAGTGAAATTAAGTAGTAACTTTTGAAACACCCGCTCCAAAAACCCGCGATCGCTACGTCCGTGGATTTTTTGCTCTATATTATATACACGCCAAGCTGCCCAAGCATGAACGGGAGGATTGACATCACCAAGTGCCCATTCGTAAGCGGGAAGTTGACCGTTGGGATGCATGTACCATTCTCGTGTGAAGCGAGTCAATTGCCGCTTAGCGAATTCTGGATCGATCATGGCAAGGGGGATGACGTGAAATGCCAAATCCCAAGCGGCAAACCAGGGGTATTCCCATGTATCCGGCATTGAGATTACGTCATCGTTAAATACGTGGAGCCAATCAGAATTTCTCCCGTAATAACGCGATTCTGGTGGCGGTGGCCCTACCGGATCGCCTTTGAGCCAATCTTCGACAACATAGTTGTAAAATTGTTTACCCCATAATAATCCGGCAAATGCCTGTCGCTGTACATTGCGCTCGTCCTCAGGCATGGGATAGGGATTGATGTGATGATAGAATTCATCGGCTTCAGAAATGCGCGAGCCTAATATAGAATCGAAATTAGCTCCAAATGGTTCTGCCATATCTGGAGCATCACACAATCGCAACTGCACGGTTTTGGTTTCTCCCGGAGCAATTTTTAATACATAGTGGGCTGCAAACTTCGTGCCAATTTTCTCAGGATTGACCGCATCCTTTTGACCTTGAACTATGTAATTGTTAATTCCATCTTTAACGTAAGGAGAAGCATTCTCGACATCAAACAATCTTTCAAAATTTGTTTCATTTTCTGTAAACAGGAGTTCCGTTGCTTCGTTGCAATACAGCCACCTTTTCCCCAAACTTGCTTCAGAAGCTTCGATAACACTGATATTACCGTCGGATTTCAACACCTTGATATCAGGTTTCTCTTTATTCCCAGCCCAAGACCAAGTATTGCGAAACCACAGTGTTGGTAACAGTTGCAGCGTTTTTTCTTCCGGTCCCCGGTTGACTGCACTAATTTGAATTAAAATATCCTCAGCAGTATTTTTGGCGTATTCAACGAACACATCAAAATAGCGATTTTCAGTAAATACACCAGTGTCTAGTAATTCAAATTCTGATGCAAGACGTCCTCTATGGCGATTTTCTTCTACCAATTCAGAGTAGGGAAAAGCAGCTTGAGGATATTTGTAGAGAGACTTCATGTAAGAGTGTGTCGGGGTGTTGTCCAAATAGAAGTAGTATTCTTTAACATCTTCCCCGTGATTACCTTCATTTCCCGTTAAGCCAAAAATCCTTTCTTTGAGAATTGCATCTTCACCATTCCAAAGCGTCAGGGCAAAACACAATCTTTGATGGTTATCAGAAATACCTAGAATACCATCTTCTCCCCAACGGTAGGCACGGCTGCGGGCGTGGTCGTGGGGGAAAAATTCCCAAGCACTTCCATCAGCACTGTAGTCTTCGCGGACAGTTCCCCATTGCCGTTCGCTGAGATAAGGACCCCAACGCCGCCAATAAGCTTTACGATCATGATCTTGTTGTAATCTGATTTGTTCAGTAGTCATGCGATTTGGGATTGCAGGGTTTTAAAAAGGCTTCCTACTTAAATACTTAGTTTTTATTAATACTTATTTTTGCGACAATCAAGCCTCTACCTTTATATGTCATGATAAAGAAAAGTGCGATCGCTTGTTAACTCGCACTTTTGTTCTTTGCGACTTTGTGCGTAAGGCAAACAAAGTCGTTGTAAGTTACTTGTTTTTTGTACGCCATAGCTTATCGTTGACCAAAAATGATGCCGATGTTCCTGTCATTTGTGGAGAACAAATGTATATTTGCAAGAAGTATAGTTGATATAGAGGCGATCATGGCAGTTTTCGAGGGAACTTTTACTCAGACAGAACCTTTACGCTTTGCAGTGGTGATTGGACGATTCAATGACCTTGTTACAACCAAGCTGTTAGAGGGCTGTCAAGATTGCTTGAAACGCCACGGCGTCGATACCAATCCTCACGGCTCTCAGGTAGATTACATTTGGGTTCCAGGCAGTTTTGAAGTGCCAGTGGTAGCTCGCCAACTGGCACTTTCGCATCGCTATGATGCGGTCATTTGTTTGGGTGCTGTTATTCGGGGGCAAACGCCTCACTTTGATTATGTATCATCTGAAGTCGCTAAGGGCATTGCTGCCGCCGCCTTTCAAACTGGAGTACCAGTGGTTTTCGGCATTTTGACAGTAGACACCATGCAGCAAGCTTTAGAGCGAGCAGGTATTAAAGCTAATCATGGTTGGGACTATGCCATGAGTGCCTTAGAGATGGGTAGCCTCATGCGGCAATTGCGCTCTATCCAACTAGAGCCAAACTCTCACAATTCACTCTCACCTGCCTCTCTCAAAAGTGCCAGCATCGGCAATTTAGCTTCTGAAGCCCAAGAATTGAGCTAATACATAGTTAGCGGTTGGTTGAATTTCCTACTAACCGCTAACTAATTTAAAATTGCCTATTGACAAACAGCGATAAATCTGAGATATTGATGATTACTTGGAAATTGCGGGTATAGCTCAGTGGTAGAGCGTCACCTTGCCAAGGTGAATGTCGCGCGTTCGAATCGCGTTACCCGCTCTGAAATCGAAAAATGTGCTTTACGGCGAAGCTCCCAAGCAGCGAGTAAGATACTTAATGCATCTGTACTTGTTAGAAGTGCTGAATTTTTTGGAAAATCATGTTCTTGATTTGAGCTTAGAATGTATAGATTAAACATTACAAGAGTACCTTATATCCGAACAGATTGCTGTGCCCTTGAAATACATTAGCTGATTGAAAGAAAATGTAAGGTTTCAGTGAGGCGTGATTTCAATGACCCAAGTCAAGCCAGGATTCAGAACGATTGAGGAATACCTTGATTATGCCGATGGAACCGACACCCGCTATGAGTTGGTTAATGGGGTATTAATTGAAATGCCTCCATAAAGCAGACTGAATCACAAAATTGCTTCGTTTCTGTTTGGGTCATTCATCAAGTTGGGCATTTCGTTAGAACTTCTGACAATCGGGGTGCAAATCGCTGTCGTCAGTCCGGAAGCAACCGTGAGACAGCCCGATTTTGTTGTGCTGTCACAAGACTGTGCCAATCTATAGCAGAGGATAAAACAATAGACGGTAATGTGATTTTGGTTGCACTAACAATTCAACTAAAAACAATATTTTATTTGATTCATTAAAAATAATTGAATGTAATTACAATAC
>JAQYWN010000394.1 GCA_029379265.1 Rhizonema sp. NSF051 | reverse complement strand
CCGAAAAGCGGGGAGGGGTTCAGTGGTATTAAGGTTATGCTACCGGACATGATATTATAATTCTCCCGAGACACTGCACCCTACCACGCTCCTTGCTGTAACGGGGGCAACAAAACGTAGTTTTGAAAATGCCTTTGCCGCCGCTCAGATTTCTGGCGTTGCAACGTACTGGCTCCCCTACCACAAAGAGTGCAAGCGAGGAGGGGAAGGAAAGCTCAGCATGATTGGGGTGGGCTTGGTGCTTTACAGCAATTTTTACCTAAATGAACCACATCATTGGTAAGGGCGAACAGCCGTGACGCTCGTTCGCGTAGCGTCTCCCCTTGGGAGAAGACTCGAAGATCGCTACGCTAACGCCCCTACTATGAATTTATGCAATTTTGTACTTAGCTATGAGTCATTTGTCACAAATGACTAAGGACTGATGACTGTCTTAAGGGAAAAAGTACAACATATAACAGTCGTAATTGATTTGTGAAATTTAAGTCTCGGTAGGTAATGCTCAACAATACCAGGTTTAAAGTCTGTAAGTTATGCATTGCCCACTCAGTTCACCAGTCATTTAGGATTGCTATAGACGCTTATTAACTTATGAAAACAGCCCTGATTTGTGGAGTCTCCGGTCAAGATGGAGCATACTTAGCGCAGCTACTACTCAACAAAGGATATGCCGTTTGTGGCACGTCTCGCGATGCCCAAATGTCCTCATTCCAAAACCTGGTTCGTCTGGGGATTCGTGAACAAATCAAATTAGAATCGGTAGCCCTCAACGACTTTCGCAGTGTGTTGCAGGTTTTGATGAAGATTAAACCAGATGAAGTTTACAACCTGGCAGGGCAAAGTTCAGTCGGGCTATCCTTCGAGCAACCTGTAGAAACCTTGGAAAGCATTGCCACAGGAACTTTAAATCTTCTGGAGGCGATTCGGTTTCTCAACCAACCCATCAAATTTTACAACGCTAGTTCCAGCGAATGTTTTGGCGATACAGGTGGAATTGCGGCTGACGAAGCGACACCTTTTCGTCCCAGAAGCCCTTATGGTGTGGCTAAATCAGCCGCCTTTTGGGAAGTGGCAAACTACCGTGAAGCTTACAGTCTCTTTGCCTGTTCTGGTATCTTATTTAATCACGAATCACCTTTAAGACCCCAAAGATTTGTGACGCAAAAAATTGTCTCCACAGCCTGTCGGATTGCCGAAGGTAGCCCGGAAAAGCTATTTTTGGGGAATACCTCGATTGAAAGAGACTGGGGGTGGGCACCAGAATATGTAGAAGCAATGTATTTAATGCTGCAACAAAATGAACCAGATGACTATGCGATCGCCACAGGAACTTCTCACAAATTAGAAGACTTCGTTGCCACCGCTTTTGCAGAATTTCAGTTAGATTGGCGCGAACACGTTGTTGTTGATGAAAGTCTGTTTCGACCTACTGACATTGCATTGGGAAAAGGGAATCCAGCCAAAGCTTATCAGAAATTAGGTTGGAAAGCTCAGTATCAAATGCATAATGTTGTTCGCATGATGATATTAGCAGAGAGAGGCTGAAGATTGCTATTGCATCGCTTGCCAGAACTCTTTTGTGGTACAACCGACCGGACTGGGTTATCATGTAAGTACATAAATTACTTACATGCCAATTGAGCAACTTATACAGGCTTCGTAGTACCAAAATTGGTAAAATTACAGATGTTTGTAGTTGCGCTTTAGCGCTCTTAACAGTTTGAGAGCGCTAAAATGTATAGACTACCGTTTTGCAGTAAGGGCAGGTTTTATCTAGATCTCTGGGTACATCCAATATCATCTAAAACCTGCCCCTACGCGCCTCCTATCGTCCAGAAGAGGTAGCGGCTGAATGATAGCTAGGGCTGAACATTCGTTTGTGTTAGTGGCTTTCCTGTCGAGGAAACGGCATAATGAAATTACGTTGATGAATGAAAGTGCTATGACCTCGTTATCACAGCCACGCCGCACGCGTATTGTGCCACCAACCCCGACCGATCCGGAGGTCATCCAACGTGAGCAGGAAGCTCAACATGCCCTAGAAGAGCGGTGTCGTCCACTGTTCGAGCGTCTCCGCCCCACCTTGAGAGAAACCTATCCAAACTGGTTTATTGCCATAGATCCTGACACTGAGAATTATTTCCTTGCTCCAACCCTGCGTGGTCTTACTGTAAAAATCAGCCAAACTCGCAAGGGAGATACAATCCCGATGATCTTTCGACTTAACGATACCGGAACCTGTGGCAGGATATGAAAAGTAGGAATATTTGGCGAGGATGGCGAACTGTTCAGAGAGCTTCAGCTTGTCCCCGCGCTTAGTGCGCCGTTTGCTGTTCCCGACCTGTTCGATACTGGGTTTACCGATGGATGGCTTCTGATTGACCAAGAGGCAGGGGAGAAGGGTGCAGGGGGCAGGGGGAAAAATTCTGGATTCCCCTGCGTGCAAAGGTTTCAAGCCCCTCCATTTATGGATGGAGAACAACAAAAATGTCTGCGCGCTCCACGTAGTGCGCGAAGCTCTGCGGAGAGAGTACTCTCTCCGCAAGACTTCGCAAGAAATACTACGTCCTTATTACAAGCCCCTCCATTCATGGATGGGGTTTCCCCCCTGCTAGAAAGCCCCCAGCAAGACTGCCTCTTCGTGACAGGCAAGACCACCGAAGCACTCTTATGGTCGGAGAGTTTAAGACAGGTCAAAATGCGGACAGCGCGCACAAGAACGAACTTTCTACATCTACGAAGGCAAGGTGATTATCGATGACGATTCAATCAATCATCAAAGAGGGAGGTATTGTGCCAAATGTTGATATCGATAGAGCCATGAAGCTAATCTTAAAAAGCTGTTTATGGGATGGCACGAAAAAGAAAGTCGCCAACTTTTATCTCCGACTTTGCAATGAGAAACACTTTGCAGTATATTCGCAAAAATGCGAACATATTAAGGAAAAGGTGTGCCAACAACATTAGTAATTTTCTACCAAGAGGAGGATGGAAGTGTTCCGGTTTTAGAATGGCTTGATAACCTGCCTGAAAAAACTCAAGACAAGTGCCGTGTGAAAATTGAGCGACTTGCCGATCTGGGACACGAGCTACGAAGACCTGAAGCTGACTTTCTAAAAGACAAAATTTATGAACTTCGAGTTAGCCAACAAGGTATTCAATACCGAATACTTTATTTCTTCCACGGTAATACTGCGGCTGTCCTTTCACACGGAATAGTAAAGGAACGGGAAGTACCACCAAAGGAGATAGACAGAGCAATTGAGAGAAAAAAGAAATTTGAAAAGAACCCAGAGGCACATACCTACACCCAACAAGAGCAATGACACAAAACAGAACAACAAGTGATGCCCTCACAATCATGCATCGGCGTTATTATCAGGGAAAACCTGAGCGCATAGCAGCCCTTGAAGAGGCGCGGGTTAATGATGAAGTTGCGCGAAAAATCACTTTTCTTCGAGAGGAAGAAGGTTTTTCTCAACTTGAACTTGCCGAACTCGTCGGCGTAGCAGCATCAGTTATCGGCCGACTTGAAGATGCTGACTACGAAGGGCAGTCGCTCGCTATGCTTTGGAGAATCGCCGCAGCCCTTCACAAACGTGTGAAGATTGATTTCGTGGCCATCTCTCATGACTTTTCAGAAGATGATCATAAATAGGCTTGATTCACTAGTTCATCTATATATGATCATGTTTTTTCCCAAATCGCATCTCAACCTGATTTGATGCCACAGATTTTGCTAGAGTGACGCAGTTCAGCTAAAGCCCGGTTAATTGTATAGCGATTATTCCCAGGACAAGTACACTCAACATCTGTATATTGAAATTGATTTGGGTAATTGATTTGGCAATCGTGCTACCACATCAAACACAATCTCGCGCTTTGCTCCTCGGCTCACAGTTATGAATAGTATTAAGAACATCGCCATATCCAGCAATTTCTTACTCGGAATCAACCAGACGCGCGATCGCTCTCAAAAGTATCATAGGGGAATTGCTGATGCCTTGGGTCGGCAGATTGATATTACTCTTGCACCAAAGCAGCACAACCTACATGGGTATAATTCCTGCTCTTTACTTTAACCGAGTAGTATTGACGCAATACCCAGAAGCTGGGAACGTGCCACCAGATGCGATCGCAGCTACAAAGTGTTTAGGATGTTTTAAGCTAATAAGAGTTTAGGCAACTTTTCATCACCATGAGTTATCGTAATATTATCACAATCGAGCCAGATAAAAGAGGCGGCAAGCCATGCATTCGACGGATGCGAATTACTGTTTACGATGTTTTGGGTTGGCTGGCTGCTGGCATGTCTCACTTGGAGATATTAGAAGACTTTCCTGAATTAACAGAAGAAGATATCAGGGCTTGTTTAGAATTTGCGGCTGACCGCGAACATCGCTTAGTTGCTTCGGTAGGTGTTATTTGAAGTTACTTTTTGACCAAAATTTGAGTCGTAAACTAGTAAATTGCTTAGCAGATATTTTTCCCAATTATAGCCATGTGCAGTTTCATGGACTAGAAGAAAAGACTGATACTGAAATATGGGAATTTGCGATAATGAATGACTTTTGTATTGTGACTCAAGATGCAGACTTTGTAGAAAGAAGTCGTTTATATGGTTCGCCACCCAAAGTAGTATGGCTGCGATGTGGAAATGCACCAACGAAGCAAGTTGAATCTTTACTTCACTTCGGAGTAGAGGCAATTCAAGAACTTTTAAATAATCCAAGTCTACACTGCCTAGAGCTTTACTAAAGTCGCCAAACCAGTTAATGATGCATTACTAGTACAGCATGGCGGAAATAAACCCACCATTAGGAGCCTTGAAAAAATTGCCATTTGCAGCCAGTGAAAATGGTAGGCGTATTTACGCCGCACGGTACTAGTCGGTTAGGGTTGTTAGAAAGAATTTTATACAATGTAGAGACCTTGATGCCGAGTCTTTACAAAGGATTTGGAGGTAGATCGGTGTCTATTGGGCGATCGCTCAGACAGGTGCAAAATTTGAGTTTGCTTTCCACACAAATAAAAGCGTTTCTCAGTTGAACACTATACACAAGAGGAACCCTCTCCCCGCCGTAATAGGCATCTTTCTTCCCACAAACAGTGAGCTCATAACAAGTCCTGAGTCATCTGAAAGTGATATTTTTTGATTCCTGATTTCAACTCCTGTCCTCTCTCACTCAGGACTCAGGACTGTTTGAGGGGTGAGGACATCTGTATTTGAATCAAACGATAACGGCTCCATAGACTACCAAAATCAATCACATTCCATATTTGGAATTATTAATTATTCAGATTAACAACTACCCCATCCGGAAGAAATTAAACATTCATAAACTCTTCACTTCACCACCGGAGAATTCCGTAGATGCTGATGTCACTCTACCGTTGACTCTACAAATGTTTTAGAGCATTTGGATGAAATTCATGAAATAAAGCAGTAGATTTTCTCATGAAAATATCCGGAATCAATGCCAATTTGCCGAAGAAGTATGACAGAATCACCTAAGGGGAACTACGAAGTGATTAAAACGACTCAATATTTCTTAAACGGTTACACTTGAACAAATTCCTACATTACCAAGCATGACAATCTTTCTTCCCCACTCTCTATTCCCTATTTTTCAGTGAAACGATGAACAGCAGCAAAGAACTTGTTATTGAGGCAGGTAGAACTGAAAGTCAATATTGGAGAGATCTGTGGAAATATAGAGAATTATTCTACTTTCTGGCATGGCGCGATATCTTAGTGCGCTACAAGCAGACTGTGATTGGGATGGCATGGGCATTGATCCGCCCTTTCTTAACGATGGTGGTGTTCACCTTTGTGTTTAGCACTCTGGCAAAGCTACCTAGTGAAGGTAATGCGCCTTACCCAATTCTGGTGTTTGCAGCACTACTGCCTTGGCAGTTTTTCTCTGGGGCTTTGACTGAATGCAGTAACAGTTTAGTTAGTAATGCCAACCTGCTTTCTAAAGTCTACTTTCCACGTCTGATTGTACCGACTAGTGCGGTGATTGTCAGCTTTGTAGACTTTATGATTTCTGGGATTATTTTGCTGGGCTTGATGGCTTTCTACAACTTTATCCCCGATTGGCGCATCCTCACACTGCCACTATTTATTCTCATTGCCTTTGCTGCATCGATAGGGGCAGGGTTATGGCTTGCGGCGTTGACTGTGGAGTATCGCGATTTCCGTGTTATCGTACCTTTTATTGTCCAGTTTGGTTTGTACGTTTCGCCTGTAGGTTTTAGCAGCAGTAAGATACCAGAACAGTGGCGGTTGCTGTATTCACTAAACCCGATGGTAGGAGTCATTGACGGTTTCCGGTGGGCAATTTTGCACGGTTCCTCGCAGATATATTTACCAGGGTTTGCACTGTCTCTGGTGATAGTGGCATTGGTACTCTGGAGCGGGATTTGGTATTTCCGCAAGATGGAACGTACATTTGCTGATGTAATTTAAGTTGGAAGTAGCTGGCAAACTACTATATTTACACATATTGGATAGCTTTACTGAATTGAAGTGCTAGGTGGCGATCAGTATTTGAACAAACTGGATTCAACACTTTATTTAGAAACGCAAATTAGTTGTGAAGTAGCCTTAAGAGTATCCTAAATGTCTGACACAGTTATTCGAGTTGAAAATTTAGCGAAGAAATACGTTTTGGGTCACCAGCAGGAAGGAAGCAGCAAGTACAAGTCTTTGCGGGAATCTATTACTGTTGGAACAAAGTCACTGGGTAAAAAATTTCTTAAACCTTCTGGTAAGCAAGCGGTAAATTCAGTACATGAGGAGTTTTGGGCGCTGAAAGATGTGTCATTTGAGATTAAGCAGGGTGATCGCGTTGGTATTATTGGACGTAATGGGGCAGGAAAGTCAACGCTACTAAAAGTTCTCAGCAGAATTACGGAACCAACTAGCGGTTCTATCCGGATTAAGGGGAGAATAGCTAGTTTATTAGAGGTAGGAACGGGGTTTCACCCAGAGCTTACTGGTAGAGAAAATGTCTTTCTCAATGGTGCAATTCTGGGAATGAGTAAGGTAGAGATTCAACATAAATTTGATGAAATTGTGGCGTTTGCGGAAATTGAGAAGTTTTTAGATACGCCAGTTAAACGTTATTCCTCAGGGATGTATGTACGCTTAGCTTTTGCAGTAGCAGCTCATTTGGAACCAGAAATTCTGATAATCGATGAAGTTTTAGCCGTAGGAGATGCAGCGTTTCAAAAAAAGTGCTTGGGGAAGATGGAGGATGTTTCAGCAAAGGAAGGAAGGACGGTTTTATTTGTGAGCCATACTATGGCGACTATAAAGCAGTTATGTAATACCGCAATCTTTCTTGAAAAAGGTTCATTAAAAACCCAAGGTTCTATTCAAAATGTTATGGATAGTTATGAAAAATCTATAC
>JAQYWN010000393.1 GCA_029379265.1 Rhizonema sp. NSF051 | reverse complement strand
ATAAGGATATCTTATCACTAACCGATGACTTGTATCAATAATTTATTAACAATCTTTTAATACTTAAGCTATTGCTTAAATGTTAATTTCCAGCAAGTTGTTGTTAACAATAAAATCAAGATTGTCCTTGATAAAATCCTTGCGTAATTGCTCACGTTCAATATCTGTTAGTACGGGTTCCCCTCCATCTAAAACGTTAGTCATGCTCTTTAACAACGCTGTTAACATAAATTTTTGACGTAAGCTGTTTTGCCTTAATCTCAATTCCTTAGTGGACATAGATCAGTTTCACTTATTCTTAACGCGCAATAATTTAAAATTAAACCTTTATTACATGTGCCTAGTAGTAAAGGTTCAGTTGTATTACCAGTAATTATTGATTACTTCTCCCGTTCGGTCTTTCGCGAAATAGGTACTCTAGTATTTGCTCGATCCGTTCACTGTTCTGTGTGGTCGTGGTGACAAGTTGCGCTATGGCTGTCTCAATTCGTGTGAGTGCCGCATCGTGAGCGAGTACTACTTCGGCAGTGTCCTCCATCAGAGTTGTCAGTTGATCCAATCTATTGGAGAAGTCGTTAGGTTGGTTTGTGGTCATTCTTCCTCTTCCTTATATTTGTCAACTTTGTCACTCTTTTGATCGCCTCCCCTGGTTTCTCCTAGAGGTTCGGCATCTGAGGCAATAATGCCTTCTGACTTGAGGAAGTCAAATAAAGTGTTTTCAAGCAGTTTATTGACACTTATATTTTCCCGTTTGGCTAACTGAGTGAGTCCGTCTAAAACTGCTTCATCTAATCGAAAAACTCTCTGTCGTCTCTTTTGTCTAAAATCTCCATAAGTTAACCCTACCTTCACTGTGTTTAATGGTGGATTAAAATACCAGATCAATGCTTGCTCAATTTCAGGTAATAGCTCAGGTATGTCTACAAATAAGTAAGCAATTTTAATACTACCGATTTGGTTTAGTTCGTTGTATTTGTGATGCTTACCCCATCGGTTACGCACATTTACAGAACGACCAATGTACTGAACAACACCCGTTGAATCGATAGCAAAGTAAATAGCTGATTTCTGAGGAAATGCCGTTTTTTCGTCAAGTGGTAACCACGGGAGAGACTTTAAGTCAATGGTGGATGGGTTAATCATTCTCGTATTCCAATAGATCGTTTGGAGTACAGTTAAAAAACTTACATAACTTGTCTACAGCATCGAAACTGATGGATTTTGCATGACCATTCTCTAGTCGTCTGTAATTACCCTCAGCTATACCTAGTAAGTCACCTAAAGTTCTTTGGCTTGGCTTGTCAGGGTGATTATCTCGCAAAGCACGTAGTTTCACTTTGACACTCATAAAAACTATAAACATATCGTACCGTATAAAATTTGTGCTAATACCATATATAAGGTAATGTAATCGCTAAATTTTGTACTAATAAATTTTATATCCTTGTGGCAATAGGATTGCAAGTTATTTCGCCTATAATTTGCCTGTTTACTATACCTTATGTCTTGTATACGCATAAATTTTATACGGTATAACTATAAATGTGAGCGCAAACAGAGGGAAGCGGCGTACCCTCAGAGAAAACTTAGCCAGCGTGATCGCACTCCTACAGCACAGTACACATTATGGACATCCCAAGCACGGTAAATATTTACGATCTTATTCAAACTTCGCCAAAGCCAGATATAGCAGGCATTCTAGCAAGTGCTGCCTATGCTCTCAGAGAATCGGTTACCTTCCTGGATGCATGGTCAGAACTCGGCTTTGATGGCATTGACCCCGAACTGCTAGAAGATATCGTGTGCGATCGCAAACTCACATTAATTTCTCTAGCTTGCGTTACCCAACTTTCAATACAGGTACAAACCAATGATTAGTACGCAACCAACCTACCCCGAATTGTCCGATGAGGCTGATGAGTTTTACTTGGGTTTATCAGTAGATCTAGAGAATTGCTCCCCACACGGGTTCTATTGCCGGGTACCCCGCCTTAAGCCAGTTAGAGATACTCGCACCTATCGCATCGACCTTAACCGACTCGAATCATTCAACCTTTTGTAGGAAACAAGCAATGGCATACCCTAAGAAAACTTTCGGACAGCACTTAGAAGATGGCTTAACTTTCATGGGAGACGGGATCTACAACGCTGTCAAGGAGTCAAAAGACCATGAGCTACAGACAATCAAACTAGGCTTTATCTCTGATGAAGAGAAACTCAAAATGCTTAAGCGCCAACTCTACCAATCTGCTATGGGTAGGGGTGACTCTGAGTACATAACCAACTTGCGGAGTGTGATCACCACACTGAGCAACCAATTAGAGAACGAGCGGAATTATCAAAATACACTCAGTTACCACATTTACGGCATTTTGAACTCGGCTATTCTACTAGCCATACTTGCTGCTAGTCTTAGCTTCCCTATGGCGTGGGGCTGTGGTGTGGCTAAAAACCAGAGTCAAGCTTGCCAAGTTAGCCGGGTTATCCCCTACTCAGTAATCAAATTTTTCAGTGAACCAAAATAATCAAACGCGGGTTAAGTTTGCAGGACTATACCCACGCTCATCCCCTTGCAGAACACTCTCAACAAAGGTTTATTTTTATTATGCCACTCAAAAAGGATACCGGAACTGTAACAGGTGCTTCTCTTAAGCAATCAACTAGGGGTAAGAAAGGTGGATTGACGGGTAGTACTAGGGTTACAGGTAGTAAGAAATCAGCTACAGAACCACTAATAGAAACCGTTCCCGAAACTTCCACAGAATCTACTGGGGAACCCACACCAACTAGTATCAAGGAAAAACTACAGGAGATTGCACATACTACAGGTCACATCGTCAATGGTGTTGCAGCTACCACTCAGGCTGTTGGTCACTTTGCTAGTAGGGTAGCTTCCACTATTCAGGGGACAGAGGCAGATCGGAACCCAGCAAATATTACGGATGGAACTTTAGACTCAAGTGCAATCATGTCAAGGGCTAGCGCTGAAATAGATGAAGCTATCCCCAGGATGGAATCAGGTGAGGCTATCCAAAAGGGAATCATCATAGCGCAACAACGTAATTTTGTCGGAGTGGCGATCGCCAACACAAAGCTGAGACAAGACGTTGCGACTCTCGACATCGAGCAAAAGCGGCTACTTGGATTACTAATAGATGGTAAGACAGCGCAAGTCGATAACGAGAAAAAAGCAGTTTCATTCCATCGGGCAGTAGTCAGCCGTGACACAGAAATCAGTCACCTAGAGAATGATCGCGAGTTGCTTACTCAGACACGAATCAGAACGGAAGGTACTCAGCAACAGACAGAACATATCAGGGAGCAAGAGCAACTCAAAATTATCAAGTTGCGTGAAAGTAACGAGAAGTTCAAGCTTGAGATTGAGTCTACCCAGTACGAGAAAGAGAAACTTAAGCAGGAAGTAACAGCAAAGTTTCTGGCTGGATTCTAGATAAACAAGAGGGGAATCACACCCCTCTCAATTCACAGAGGTTAGTACTAAAAATAATTCTAATGAAAAAATACACTGGCTTTTTTATCGGTTCGGCATTAGTTGGTATCACGGGCTTGATTCAAGTAACACATACAACAGGTTGGGTCAAGTCAGTTGCCTTAGCTTTCGGTGTGAGTGGTGCAACATCGGCATTAGTAACTATGGGGTTAGGCGTTGCTCATGACACTGAACGTCAAGCACAAATCAGAGAGATAGAGGAAAAGCTTAAGGACAATGAGCGCTTGCATAAGAAGGATTTAGAACTGCAAGCAACAAATATTAAATCACTCAACGATACGATTCAAAAACATCAAACCAGAGAGACAGAACTTAACAGCAAACTTGACGAAAAACTTGCGGTAATAGCTGACAGAGAAAGTAAGATAGGCGAACTGCAAGCAATCACAAGTAAGCGTGATACTCGCATTGCTGACTTCTTAGAAGAGACAAGGGAACACACAAAGACATTTCTACAGATTCGTAGGCAGCAATTAGAAACTCTTAAGAAATCACTAGAAAAAGCTATTTGGGATGAGCTAGTACCCACGAGTACTAAGCAAGCAAATCGTCAAAGGATTGCAGACATTATTGATTTTTTAGAGGATTTAAGTGAAGCGATAACCCAAGTTGAATCACTCAAGATTGCAGATTTCAAATCAATTATTGACTATGCCTTTGAGATGGATGACAAGCTAATCAATATCCGTAACAAGTGGAAGTCATCACAGATTAAAGGGCATAGGGATGAGTCAGAACAGCTTAGAAATCAGTTAGATAACTCAATGCCTAAAGAAGTAGCTTTAGAACGTTTCAACGCTGGTTTAGCCGAGTATGATGAGCGTTTATCAACTAAGTATGACAAGCTGCTTAATCAAACTGAAGTTTATGACCAACTCATCAATAATTTGGAAGAGCGCAACCTCAAAATTAATGAGTTGTTCCAAGCCAACGATGTTTTAGAGCAGGAAATAACTGAACTGAAGAAACCATTGCTAGCGATCGGTACTTCTGACTATGCGCTTGCAGCTAACCGAATCGCTAACTATTACTATGAAGCCTACAAGTACAAGCTTGATGTGATTCACTGGGTAGAGCATGAGACGGGTTACTCAATCTTGTTTGCTACTAGGCGGAATCCTGGGTTAACTGAATCAGAACTGCTACCCAAAAACACTCAAGAGCAACTAGCCGCTTTCACCAACTGTCTTGTGGGTACCTTGCCAAAATTCACTTTCAACTATCAACACTCGACCGTGACCCTCGACATCACACTGAGGAAACCTGCTAAGAAAGACAGTTCTAAGGCTGATATCGATAGCATCTGGATACCTGTGACTAAGTTTGAAAGCTATGTCAGAAGTTGGGAACGAGTCAGAATCACTGCGGGTAGCACTGGGGGTAAATCTCCAACTGCTAAAAATCTTGCACTAGCAATCATGAACTCACGGCAAGGTCAAGGCACTATCAAACTATTTGACCCTCAAGATGGTTCCAAAAAAGATTATTGGAATATGCCCAAAGCTGGAACTAGTCATGCAGACAATCTAGCGGGAATGAAAGAGGTTTGTAAGTTAATAGATGAGCGTAGGCATGGAAGCGATCACCCGTTCATCCTTTACATCTTTGATGAGGTAGATAACACAGTAACCCAATTGAAAGAGGGCACGAAGTTCAAGGACTTAATCAAAGTGTCGCTGAAGGAAGGTTCTCACGCAAATGTTGGGGTCATCTACATTGGACAATCAGCCGATGCAAACGAAGTACCAGGCATGACTCACAGCAATTGGGGGAATGCAGTACAACTTCACATAGGTTCTAACGCGGGAGCGGTCATAGAAACCATGAAGACTCTAACGGCTGAGGATAGCGAGAGATTGCTAAAACAGTACCGCAAGATTCAAGAGTACTGTGATCGGAAGAATGAAGAGTTAGGTTTGGATACCTACACCGATGCAACTGCTTACCGATTTGCGCTTGCAGTTCCGCTAACTGGTTTACCTAAGTTCATTCAGCTACCCTCATTTGATAGCTACGAGTACAACGAAGTGATGAGCAGTGCTACTGAACAGCCACAGACCCTAACTGATGAAGCAGAAGCGCTCATTGATGCTACTTCAGTACCAAGTGTTTGCTGCCCCCACTGTGAATCATCTGCTATCAAGCGCAACGGTCGTGACAAGGCTACCAAAACCATCCAGCAATACAAATGTACAAATTGTGGTAAAGGTTTCAGTCAATTAGACCTTTCTCCTAACAGTAATTAGAAAAAGATTGAATTCCGGCTAATCGGGTTACGTCTGGCTACTTGTCCGGCTAGCCCGATTATCAGCCCGACACAGCCCGACAGGATAGCTGAAACCCTTGATTTTACGTGTCCGGCTAGCACGTCATTTTTCCCTATAGGGGGTGTAGCCGGATTAGCCGGATTAGCCGGATTCAGCCGGACAGTCGGTTAGTTACTGTTAATTGAATTATAAAACGCTAGGTATAGCGCCTCTACGAAATACTTACAAACTGATAGAAACTATCCAGATTTTATCTTAACAGTTCAGTCGCAATAGAAGATATTTAGTGGCAATAAGCGAAAAAACCCGTCTACCTCCCGTCGCCCATCCGTCAGTAGATGCTCACTGTATCAATAAATTTAAGTAATAAGGAACAAAATCAATGACTTGTGTTAATGAATCCGCACCTATGCAACAGACTGAATCCACATTAACTACACAGAGTATTAAGACTAAACCAAAAACTAAAAGAAACTACAACAATAAATCTGTAGTATTCAATTTGGATATTGATGCAGGTGCTAAGAACGTAAAGGCTAGGCTCAATAGTGAATTCGTAGTTTTCCCTTCAGAGTTCAAAATCATTTCAGACGATGTGCCCCTAAAAGATCGTGGATGTTTTCTGCTAGGCAAGAAAAACTATGTTGTAGGTGAGTCCGTTCGCAGAGTTAATGGTGAATTAGAGCGTGCTGTGGATAACAAGAAACTCAGCATGTTAGAGGTGTGGATACTAGGCGCTATCACACATTTCCGAAGTCAGCTTAGAGATGCGGTAACTAGGAAGAGGCGCAAGACA
This sequence comes from Rhizonema sp. NSF051, assembly GCA_029379265.1. Classification (GTDB taxonomy): domain Bacteria; phylum Cyanobacteriota; class Cyanobacteriia; order Cyanobacteriales; family Nostocaceae; genus Rhizonema. The sequence continues at coordinate 852 of JAQYWN010000393.1, read as the reverse complement.
GAGCCTACCAACATAAAGTTAAACCTACGCATACTGACGCTATCCAGTCTAAAGCGTAAGGAGATGGAGAAAACTTTAAAAACTATCTCATCTTTCGTTTGGGATGATGAACAATTCAGCGTAAACGTAGGCAATATTGAATTCAAAGATGAGGCTTACGGTGCAGCTTTAGAGATTTACCACACGGAACACATTAATGAGTTTGGATTATTAGATTTAGGTGGAGGAACATTAACTTACTCCAGATGCGAAGTAGTACAAAATGAAGTTTTTCTCACCCAAAGACCTATTAGTGGGGGAGGGATTAAAGGAATTATCGATGACATGAGTATCGCGTTATCGAGAAATGATAAAGGATTCTTTGCTTTTGAGTCCAGTAAGGTAGAGTACGCACTGAAACTTTCATCCATTAATGAGGATTTTGATTGGAATGTACCCCTAAGAAATGAAGGAACAGATATCAATATTGACAAGGAAGTTAGAGACGCGCTTACCAACTGGGCTTTATTTACACCTATTAGAGATTTACTGGACTGGATATCTCAAGAGCTAAGGAGTGGCTACCCCGTTTACTGTACGGGTGGAGGTTTTGCGTCTCATGTAATAGCTCAGTGGATTCTAGCGAGATTACAGATAAACATACCTAACGGAAAAATATCCGTACTCCCTAATCCTGAAAAAATAAACATGACCGGATTAAAATGGCTTGACACATCAAACTAAAAAATCGACATGCTCCGCTCAAAATGACTTAGCTCACTACGCAGAAAAAATCGACATGACACGATCAGAATGACTTAGGAATGTGGATTTAATAAAGTGCAAAACTTGGGGAAAACGTAGTAGGTTTAA
>JAQYWN010000392.1 GCA_029379265.1 Rhizonema sp. NSF051 | reverse complement strand
CCGTTTCACTTTAAAGTTGATACATTTAGGCTTGCAGGGGAAGCAGGGGAAGCAGAACTTTACGCGAATTGTATCAAGATTTTCGGGAAATGGCATTACTACCGAGTTGTATCAGCTAAGTTCTGAGATCGGAGTTCTTTGTCCTGCTTTGTATGTAGAGACAAAGCTAAGTTATCCAAAATAAGACTTTATACTTGAAAAAGGTAAAGTTATTTTTAAGAGGAGGCCAGAGTGGTGGCTCCCAATCCCATTATTATGTCAGCAGTAGAAAGCTTGGGTTACCGCGTCACGGTTGGTGATGTGGCTACCCAGGCAGGATTGAATGTAGCTGAGGCAAATCAAGGGTTATTAGCCCTTGCTTCTGAAGCTAACGGACATTTACAGGTTTCAGATACTGGTAATATTATTTACCTATTCCCCAAAAGTTTTCGCACCACTTTACGCAATAAGTATTTGCGCCTGCGGTTACAGGAATGGTGGAAAAAGGTTTGGGGCGTCTTGTTTTACCTAATTAGGATTTCCTTTGGAGTTTTGTTAGTTGCTTCGATTGCTCTGATAACGATCACCATTATCATCATTATTACTTCTGCTAACTCAGATCGGGACAGCAATAATAGGAGCAGTCATTCTAGCAGTGGCGGTGGCTTCTTCTATTTCCCAAATTTATTTTGGTATTTTAGCCCGGATTACAGTACACATTACCAAGAAAAGCGACGCGAAAAAAGCGAGCTAAATTTCTTTGAGGCAGTGTTTTCGTTTTTATTCGGAGATGGCAATCCTAATACCAACTTAGAAGAGCGCAGATGGCGAGAAATTGCAGGCGTGATTCGGAATCATCGCGGAGCAGTTGTCGCCGAACAAATTTCCCCGTATCTTGATGACATCGGCGAGAAGTATCAGCAAGAATACGAAGACTATATGCTACCCGTTCTGACTCGCTTCAATGGACAACCTGCCGTAAGTCCTGAGGGGCAAATTGTCTACTACTTTCCCGAATTGCAGGTGAGTGCAACCAAAAAATCTCTTCGCTCAGTTCCAGTCTACCTAGAGGAATTTCCTTGGCGCTTTAGTGCGGCAAGTTCGGAACAAATTCTACTAAGTGCTGGATTAGGAGTAGCCAACTTTGTTGGTGCATTAGTACTGGGAAATTTATTAAGAAATGGCACAGCCGCACTTTACATAGGTGGACTAGTGGCTTTTGTACAAGGAATTTATTGGCTGCTCCTAGCTTATGGTGCTGGTTTCTTAGGCGTACCCTTAGTGCGTTATTTCTGGATTAAGTGGCGCAATCAAAAAATGGCTTCACGCAATCGCGATCGCATTTCCCGTGCCAGAATATTAGCTAGTGCCGATGCCGAGTTACAGCAAAAAATGGTCTATGCTCATCAGTTTGCAGCTGAACAAGTCATCAGCAACGAAGATTTAGCTTATACCACAGAAACCGATTTATTAGAGCAGGAAGTGGAGAGAAAGACTAAGGAGTAAGCCAAAGGTAGAGAAGTAGGGGAGAGAGGGAGAATCATAACTCCGCTCCTCAAGTTTCCTATCTCCTACTTCACCTGAATTGGAGCTAAGGCTACGCCTTGATAATAATAATTCAAAATTTGCAAATGGTTGTATCCTCGTTTAGCCAGACTGTATGCTCCCCACTGACTCATACCGATACTATGACCCCAACCTTGCCCTTGAAGCACGAAACTGCCATCTGCTGCCTTAGAAACTCTGAAACGAGTACTCTTGATCCTAAGCGCAGTCCGTACCTCCTCAAGTTTTAGATCCTTTATCCCGCGATCGCCGACTATTCTCAAATCTGTCACACTACCAAAGGGGGAAAAAGCTGCTGGAATCACTTGTTGGACATTGCCTACTCCAGGAACGTCAGTACTAATTTCTGTAGGAGAAAAGGTTTTTACCCAACTGCACTCCTTGACATTTTGATCGAAGTCTTGTACACCACGGAGGTAAGGTTCGCGACTTCCCCAAACATCCTCTACGTTTTCGGTGTGTCCGCCGGAACAATTATGAAAAACAGAGAGAATAATCCTATTTTGGTATGTGAGTACTTGTCCTGCTGTAGTATCAGTTGCAGCATAAGTGCTGGGAGTTTCACTACTAACACCTTTGTACATTTGCCAGCGATCCGGAGTCGCACCTAGATCGTAAATAGGGTTATTGCGCTGTCTTTGTCGTTCGTAGAGAGCAAAAGTACGGGCAGTAATAGCTTGAGCTTTCAACGCTTCTAAAGGCCATGCGGGATCCATTTCTCCACCGATGACGCTGTAGAGGTATTCTTCCATATCAACCCAGTTTATCGCGCTGATCCCTTTGTCTGTGGGAACAACTAAAGTTCTGCCTCGATACCAGCGATCATTAATATAAACGAATCCCTTACCTGTTGGCTCAATCCAAAACAATCCAGATCGCCATTTATCCAAAGCAACTCCGCCAGGAATCGCTTGAGCATAAAAGGAACTCATCCCCGGCAACTGTCCTAAAGTTCTACCACTACCATCCTTAATCGTCGCAGTTGTGGAACTACCAATTTTTACCTGGTTTACCCCGCGCTCAATTGCAACTCGTAAAATCACAGATGCTTGAGCAGGAGCAACTAAAGCAATCCAGACGAGGATACTTAGCAACCATGAACGTCCTTTAATCGGGGAAAAGAAGGAGGCTAGTAACAGTTGGAATTTCATGCTGACTATCTAAGTTACACTCCTATATAGTTGAGATTCTGTTTTGCACTATTTTTTAGCAAACAACATTTCAACTTCCATCTTCCATAATATAGATAAAAGACTTGCCGATGACAATACTTTTCGCATGGCATAACTCTTTTACTGTTACCCCAGACACAATGCCATTGAGTAGCAAGCGTTATTCGTTAGTTTTTGCTCCGGTGCGCGATCGCTATTGAGTCATGCATAACGAATGGCGAAATGAATACCGCATTTACGGATGCGCTATGCAGCTAAATATTATAGAGGATCAAATTTGGATTCAGCACAACAGCACTGAAATTTTTATTGATCGAGAACTCATTAAGCGTGGGGTTAACCATAAAGATATTATTCTCGGATTTCGTTCTCCAAGCGTCCGCAAACTTCTTGCTGCGAAGAATTGAAAATTCGTCGTCATTGTCCCGCCTTCAATTCCACACCACAATCTATTGATTGTGGTGTGCGGATTCCCGTCTGTTTAGCTAAAGGCTTGGATCCAGACGATGCTAAGTTTTTAAACCTAATCGGTGTTATGACAACAGCCCAACCAAATCAACGTTGCCCTGACGCAAAACCAATGGAGTCGGCATTTTGTTCAACCGCATAAGTTCGGTAATCGCTGCCATTTGTGTGTCTTTTTTGCTACTTGCTGCTGCCAATACCCGATTATCTTTGACATAGTAGACAATAAACTCACGATGACGCAAATCGCCATCTACAATAATCTCATCCCACTGCTCAGCATGACCGACGTAGCGTAAGGGAAACTCAAACTGCATTGTCCAGAAAACAGGTACCGTCCTGAATTGAGTGGGAATTCCTGCCATATTATAAGCGGCAATGCGTCCTTGTTGCGCGGCAACGCGCCAGTGTTCGATGCGCATTGTTTCATGCGTCTGCAAGTCTGGAAAACGGGCAATGTCACCTGCTGCATACAAACCATTAGCAGCACAGAGATATTCATCTACAGGCACACTCTTGTCTTTGGGGTGTAAGTCTACACCAGCAAGAAAGTCAGTTGCTGGTTGTACACCAATACCAACAACAACCATATCGGCGAGGAGACGTTTGCCATTATCCAAAATAACCGCTTCCACCTTGTCTTTGCCTTCTATCTGGGTAACCTTCGTGCCGGGTTGGAAGATGACTCCATTTTCTTGATGAACTTGTTGGAAAACTTTCCCAAGTTCTTCACCCAAAATTTTCTGAAAGGGCAACGATTCAGGTGAAACGACAGTCACTTTAACACCTTTTTGGGTCAGCCCGGAAGCAATTTCCATACCAATAAAGCTCGACCCGATAACAACAGCTTGCTTTGCATGGGAAGCTGCGGCTAAGATGCGATCGCTATCGGCAAAGCTCCGGAAAGTGAAAACGTTGGGTAAATCTGCACCTTCTACGTTGAGTTGCTTTGGCTGCCCACCTGTGGCTAACAGCAACGCATCATAATTCAGGGTATCATCATCCTCAAAGGTGATGGCTTTTGCTTTAGCATCAACATGCACGGCCTGTTTGTTTAACAGAACCTCTATATTATTGTCTTTGTAAAACTCCGGCGACCTCAAAGGCATTTTCTCCCGAGGAACTTCACCGTTAAAATAGTCTTTACTTAACCAAGTGCGATCATAAGGGAGTTCGTCTTCACGAGTTACCATCACGATACGCCCTTGATAGCCTACAGTTCTTAATGCTTCTGCTGCGTGAGCACCGGCCGCACCTGCCCCCAAAATCACAAACGTGCGTCCATCCGTATCAGAATTATATTCTGCCATTGCAGGTGTTCTCGAATCAGATGCTTTCTCAGGTACACTAACAATCACATCTTCACCTTCAACTCTTACCTGATAGCGAGGTAGAGAATCTAAACCTGGTGGCTCTTGTTGGTCTCCTGTTGTAATCTGGAAATACGCATTGTGCCAGGGACAAACAATACAATCTCCACTAAGTACTCCTTCTGCTAGCGGCGCTTGGTAGTGTGTACAATATGCAGCAAGGGCGTGAAAGCTTCCATTGACACGAATCAGCAGTATATCTGTTTCACCTACAGAAACCTGACGCTTTTCACCATCCGGAAAATCATTAACTTTAGCGACAACAGCTTCAATTTGCTGCATAAAATTTCGTATAGTAGAAAACGACTTATAGATTAAGCCGCACGTTTATAGAAATTCCTCACTCACAAGGAATAAATTTCGACGTTTGAAGATTTGGGATTGGGATAGACGCAAAGGGCGCGGTGAGGCAGCGCTACAGGGGGCTCACGCCCGCTAGAGACGGCTGACAGCTTGAGCACCAATTACAGCAAATAAATTTGTAAAGTGGACAATCACCATATAGCTAGCGGCAACAGCTAGGGTAGCAAGTGCAACCAGCATCGGCTTATTCTGGGAAACATCAACTAAGGCACCTACAGGTGTTTGAGCCACAATTCCGGCGATACTTGTAGTAGAGAGTGCAATACCTACTTGCGCCTGATTCCAGTGGCGATCGGTGGCTAAGAAAATTGCTAGATAAGGTTCAAAGACATCTCGAACATCCCCTAAGGGACGGAGACAAAATAAAATGCAGAACCTTTATCAACTAGAGTTGTACCCAAAGTTACTCTTTGAGGCGGTTGCAGCCTTTTAGGCTGCAACCAAGGTTCTGCATTTTATTCCAGTCAGAATGCTAAGGAAAGGTTGAGTCGATTCAACGCGTTGAGGCTTTGATGCTTAGAGGTGGCTTTAGACTTACTTAGTGAGTATTTCTGAAAAACAAAGAGCAGGTTATTAACAACTTGTTTAAGTCTTTGCATTGGTCTGCTCTTAGCTCATAATTGTCAGGATTATTGTGACTTTTTGTTAAGTTTAACACCTCTTTCTTCCGGCATATTCTCAGCATAATCGCGGCGAAACAAAGTTTTTTAGTTTTAAATGATACTAATTATAGGAAATAGAAAAATGGACTTTTTTCTGTTACTGAGTGAGCGATTTCTTGAGAGGAAGCCATGAGACTCACTGACAAAAAATCTGAAAGATAATAACTCAATACCTTTCAGAAAATTTATCTTGTATGAGACATCCACAAATTTTCAAGGGCTAAATCTATTGAGGGAATTTCACTTGACACTAATCTTTCCTTAGATGGATTAAAACTGAGTCATGAACTTCAAATAATAAATTATGTAAATTAAAAATTAAAAAGGCAAGTTTCAGATGAATGCGCTCTGTCTTTTTTCCCGGAGATGGAAAAATGGTTTTTATCGAAAGTGAGAGTTTGCAAAGAGTTGCTGACTGTATAGACTTTTCTCAACCTTTAGTCAAAATACCACCTTCACAAAATTGTGAAGTTTGCGTTATTGTTCCTGTCCGCAACGAAGCAGAACATTTGGCAGCAACCCTCACTGCCTTAGCAGAACAGATAGATCTAAAAGGACAGCGCTTAAACCCAACATGTTACGAAATTATTCTGCTAGCAAATAATTGCACTGATAATTCAGTAGAGATTGCCCATGCCTTTGCCCTACAACATCCAGACTTAGCACTGCACGTTATTGAGAAAACTCTACCTCCTGCCGAGGCTTACATCGGTCGAGTCCGGCAAATTTTGATGGATGAGGCATATTGTCGGCTGAACAGTTTGGAAAACAGACGGGGGATTATTGCATCCACTGATGGCGACTCCCAAGTCAGTCCAACTTGGGTTGCTGCCACCCAATATGAAATTGCCTGCGGTGTTGATGCCGTGGGAGGACGAATTCTTGCAGAAGCAAATGGACGCGCTGCACTCCACCCCTATGCCAGAACTTGCCACCTGCAAGTAGTGGGCTACCGTTATTTGATTGCAGAATTAGAAAGTTACCTTGACCCTGATCCTTATGACCCTTTTCCCCGACACTACCAATATAATGGAGCAAGTTTAGCAGTTACAGCAGAGATGTATGCCTTAGCAGGAGGCTTACCCGCTGTCCGAACTCCAGAGGATGTCGCTTTTTGCCGTTCTCTCATGCGAGTGAATGCCCGTATTCGCCGTAGTCCTTTAGTGCGGGTTGTGACTTCAGCAAGGGAAACCGGACGAACTGACGTGGGTATGGCAAACCAGTTAAGTGAGTGGGCAAAAATGGGGAGGCAAAAGCAGGCGTATTTAGTTGAGTCAGCAGCAGCAATTGAAACTCGCTTGCGAGCACGTCACCTACTGCGGATAATTTGGAGTAATATATTTAATGGTTATCCGCCATCTGAAAAGGAGATAGCAGTTCTCGCAAACGCCTTAGGTGTGACAACCCAATGGTTCGTTCAGGAATTAGCACAACCCCAAACTTTTGGTCAGTTGTTTGAACGAGTAGAACTACGTCAGCAGGAGGAAGGAATTTGGGATTCTCGTTGGCCAAACGTAGAGATTCGGCAAGTAATTCATGATTTGCGATCGCGCCTTGAGAGCTTGCGTCTACAAGCACGTAGGCTACAAGTGCCGCTACCAGGAATTAAAAAATAATAAAAGCCTAGAATTACGACAAATAGGACAAAGATTTTGTATACCTGTGTCGTCTGTCGTACAATTGTTATTCATTGTATGATGCGACACTTCCAAATTCGCATTGTACAGCCGACGGAGACTTCCGCCACATGCTTGAGCTTGGAAAATCTGTCAAATTTGCGCTCAAGTATCGTTGCTAGGTGTTTTTAAGTAAAATCAAGGAATACTGTTAAAACATCGTATTTAAAAATAC
>JAQYWN010000391.1 GCA_029379265.1 Rhizonema sp. NSF051 | reverse complement strand
AATATTCACTCTATCAACAACTGTGATTTTTTACAAATGATTTAGGATTGCTATAGTCGCAATATTCCCCAATACGGCTGGGCATTTATTTCTTGGCAATATGCTAACGCAAGTTGCGCGCCGGCGCGTCTATTTGCTGCGTGGTAGCCGATAATTTGTATTGGGAAAAAGGTAATTATTCTTTCTTCCTATGAGACATTTCCAGAAATGATGTCAGGGCTTTCCTAGCAAGGGTTTCAACAAACGCATAAATATAGTAGCGTTTCTCAGTTGTACTCATACACTATCGTCCTCACAAGAAAGCCCCTCTCCCAAGTTTGGGCGAGGGCGTGAAGGCATTTCGTATGTGACTCAAACAAACACGGCTAGAATTTTTGGGGATGTCTATCCCAATTATTGGTGCATAGCTATATAATTATTAAAGAAGAAGCGGAAATAAATTTACCATTCGTTTAGTCAGGCTTTCTTAATTTCTAATTTTTAATTCCGCATGGTGCTATAAGCAACTCACGTTACGTTAATAAAAATTATCAACAAGCTTTTATTATTGCAAATCGAGTTAAACTTTTGCTATATTCGCAATTAATAGGCTTTGTTGAGAAAACTAGTATGACTGTCTACACGGCAACTTCCCTCCGAGCAGAACTGAACGAACGTGGCTGGCGTTTAACACCCCAGCGAGAAACAATTTTACAAATTTTTCAAGAACTACCGCAAGGAGAACATCTCAGTGCGGAGGATCTTTACCATCGATTAGAAGGTCAAGACGAAGGCATCAGCCTATCAACGATTTATCGGACTCTAAAGTTGATGGCACGGATGGGAATCTTGAGAGAACTAGAACTAGGAGAAGGACATAAACATTACGAACTGAATCAGCCCTATCCCCATCACCACCACCATCTGATTTGCATAAGGTGCAATGCGACTATCGAGTTCAAAAATGACTCTATTTTAAAAACGGGAGCGAAAACTGCCCAAAAAGAGGGTTTTCAGATGCTCGACTGTCAGATGACAATCCACGCAGTTTGTCCTAAGTGCCAAAGGGCACTAATGCCGCTTTAGCACTTAGATGAGGATTTTAGGAAGAGGAGCTACAGTACTCAAGTTGTTAGACTCGGCATATGCGGTACTTGGGAATTGGACGAGAGGGACTTATGCGAAGAGATAATTATATTCCCTATTGCCCATACCCAATTACAAACTTGTGCAAGGAGTCACTTAATTAGATGCTAAAAGTGTCCGCTTTTAACATCATTCAAACTGATTCCGTAGAATTGTTGTGCCTGTTTGATTGCTTTCTTAGTTTGATCTCCCATCACACCGTTGAGAGGACCTTTGTAAAAACCTCGTGATTGCAGTCGTCGTTGTATTTCCTGAACATCAAATTCACTCTTGTCCGTATTAACTAAGCTATACAACTTAGCGCGTGTCGTTGGACCAGCAATACCACTGACGGCCAAGGAATTAGCTGCCTGAAACTTACGTACAGCATCTGCTGTATAAGGACCATAGTAACCATTTGGTTCTCCCTCTAAATATCCGGCTTTAATCAACTCTCCCTGAAGAATTCTCACTGTCTCGCCGCGAGTACCCATATTGAGTTGATCTTGGTCAGTATGCTGTTTGGGAGCGTCTTCCCCATAACCAATGTTTAATGGCGGCAATTTTTTTTGTGTTGCTGGTCCAGCAACACCGTCGGCATCTAAGTTGTAAGCTAGTTGGAACCGCTTAACAGCGTCTTGGGTGATCGGACCAAATATTCCAGTTGAGTCACCATAATAAAAGCCTGCTATTCGCAATCGTTCTTGTAGAACTCTGACTTTGTCACCTTCATCACCTTTGTGAAGATAATTAGGATCAAGTGGTTTATTCGTTACAGTTTCAGCACTGGGTTTTTTGGCTGGGGAACTTTCAGCACTAGGTTTTTTGGCTTGGGCAGTTTCAACAGAGGGACGACGCCAGCTATCTAATTTCTGAATTGTAGCCGAGCCAGCAATACCGCTATCGTCTAATCCAGCAGTTCTTTGGAAACGCTTAACAGCGTCTTCTGTCTGTGTATCATAGACTTGAGTGATAGCAGCTTGATAGAATCCTGCTCCTTTCAACTTTTGTTGTAGGGTTTTCACAGAAGGACCTTGATCACCTTTTTCCAGTGCAAGAGCGCTACTAACAACACTAAGTACAGATAAGGTGATCACAAGGGGGAGCATATACTTCCAAGCCCGACTTGAAAGTCGTGTCCAGTCAGGTGAGGCTGCTTTGTTTAACAAAGATACTGGGGAAACGAATTCACCACTGGGAGAATCTTCGTAAGCGAAGGCTACATGCAAATACGCCAGGTTATCCATAATTTTTATTTACACCAATGTTTTTTCTTCAATGATTGCTTCAGCTTGATGAACTAAATTTCGCAAACTTTCTAATGTTTCTATACTTACATCCTGCCATAAATTACGCTTGTATGCCTCTAGCAATCTCTCAGCAATATCACGCAAAGCCCAGGGATTGCGATCTTGGATAAACTCACAAACAGCTAAATCAAATAAATAAGTTTGTGCTATACCTTGATACATATGGTCTTCCACACATTTAGCTGTTGCATCATAGGCGAATAGATAATCTACTGTCGCTGCCATTTCAAATGCGCCTTTGTAACCGTGGCGCATCACCCCAGCAATCCATTTAGGATTAACAACCCGAGAACGGTACACTCGTGCGATTTCTTCTCTTAGTTGGCGAACTCGCGGTTTGGCAGGAATAGAATTATCGCCAAAATAGGTTTCTGGGTTCTTCCCCCGTACAGTACGCACTGCTGTAGTTAAACCACCTTGAAATTGGTAATAATCATCAGAATCGAGCAAATCATGTTCGCGGTTGTCTTGGTTGTGTAAGACAATCTCCATTTGCTGCAACCGTTGTTCAAAGACTTCTGGTAATGATTTTACAGAGTTGGTAAAACTTCTATTATTTTCCCCTCCTGTACCCCTCTGTTCTTCTCCGCCTGATGTATAGGCGTAGCAACTCCAGTTAATGTATGCACGAGCTAAATCCTCGTCATCTGTCCAGTTTTGCGATTCAATCAAGCCTTGAAGTCCAGCACCATAAGCACCTGGCGCTGAACCAAAAATGCGGTAGCGCGATCGCTCTGTTGCCTCTTGTAAACTGAAACCAAATTCTGTCCAAAACTCAGTTTCTTTGCGAAATTGCGCGGCCATGGGGTTTTGTTCTGGCGGCTCATCCAACGCCACTACTGCGGCAACTGCTCGATCAAATAAATCAATCAAATTTGGAAAAGCATCTCGGAAAAAGCCGGAAATGCGTAACGTCACATCCACACGAGGACGCCCTAAAACCGAAAGTGGCAAAATTTCAAAGTCCACCACTCGTCGCGCTGTCCCATCCCATACAGGTTGTACACCAATTAAAGCCAACGCCTCAGCAATATCATCACCTCCTGTCCGCATGGCGGCAGTTCCCCACAACGATAACCCTAGTGTTTTTGGATACTCTCCATGTTCTTGGGTATAGCATTCAATGAGCGTTTCTGCTGCCTTTCTACCTATATCCCAAGCCGTTTCTGTAGGGATAGCACGAATATCTATAGAGTAAAAATTTTTACCTGTGGGCAGAACTTCCGGTCGTCCGCGTGTGGGTGATCCTGAAGGCGCACTAGGGACATACCTACCCTCAAGTCCACGCAACAAGTAGGTAATTTCTTGGTCGGTTTGTTGTAACGAAGGGAGGAGACTCGATTGTATCCAATTCAAGACAGTGGGGAGGAGCAACTGCGTTGCGGAGTCAGTAATGCCTGAGGGACTTCCTTTGGCTAAGAGCGTTGGGGTTTCCCCGAGTCCCTCAAGTAGCGTTGAGGAGGAGCCACTGATTTGAATCGACAAGTCCTCGCTGTGGCTTCTATTAAAGGGAACTTCAGGGGAATCCCCCGATCGCAAGTGGCTTTGGCGAGTGAGGAGTTTTTCTACTAGTTCAGCCGCATATTGTTCCAACACATCAACTGCATCGCCAACAGTGCGACAGGAGTGCCCTTTTTTAGCTAAAATCTGACAATCTTCAACTAATAACTGATTGCTAAAATCCTCTGTCAGAGGGTCGAAATCCAAACCAAAATATAAAGCTAAAGCGCGGGTGAGTCCTGATGAATTACGATTGGGTGCACGAGAAATCGCCACAATTAAATCCCGTAACTGTCGCCCTTGAGGACACTGCCCAAAAATGTGCAAGCCATCGCGAATTTGAGCTTCTTTCAACTCACAAAGATAGCCATCAGCACAATTAAGAAAATTTTGGATTTCCGATTTTGCGGACAGTTGGTTAAGAGCCAGCCCAGGAACTGGTTTTTCCTCCAAGAGCGAGGATCTGCTCCCTTTTCCGACTGGGCCAACTTTGCCAGATGGATTTGGGGTGGAAATTTCGTTTGCTATAATCTTTAATTTCAAATCTTGGTGAAGATTTTCTTTGATAACCAATTCCTGAATGCGATCGCAAATAACTGGTAATCGATCTGGATCTAAACTCTGGGCCTCATAATACTCATCAATTAAATTTTCCAACTGTTGCAAAGAACCATAGAGTTCCGCACGAGTCATCGGCGGCGTCAAGTGGTCTAAAATCACCGCTTGAGCGCGACGTTTTGCTTGTGAACCCTCGCCTGGATCATTAACAATAAAAGGATATAAGTGAGGAAGTGCCCCCAAAGCTACCTCTGGATAACAATGACTCGATAAAGCCACACTTTTCCCAGGTAGCCATTCTAAATTTCCATGTTTCCCGACGTGAATCACAGCATCAGCATTAAAACATTTTCTCACCCAGTAATAAAGAGCTAAATAAGCATGAGTTGGTTCCAAATCTGGAGCATGATAATTCAAACTAGGATCGATATCATAACCACGCGCTGGCTGAATTCCTACAAACACATTACCCAGTTGAATTCCCGGTATGGGGAAATCCAGGGGAAGTGGGGGAACTGAAGAATTCTTTGTGAAGCTGTTCTCCTCCTCTTCTAATCCCCAACGCTTTTCTATCGCCAACTGCACCGCTTCTGGTAAAGACGCAAAATACTCTTGATACTCTGAAGAAGAAACACTCTGCTGCACTGGACGCCACTCCCTACTCTCCGGATCGTTCGTCACAAAATTCGTGAGGCGATTAATTAACTCATCCCCATGTTCGGGTAAATTTTCCACCTCATACCCAGCCAATTGCAAAGCGTGGAGAATTTCAATACAACTTGCAGGCGTATCCAATCCTACACCATTGCCAAGGCGTCCGTCTCGGGTGGGATAATTTGCCAAAATTAAAGCGACACGACGTTTTTGGGGTGGCTTTGAGCGCAGTCGAACCCAATGAGATGCTAGTTGTGCGACGAACTCAATGCGATCGCTCACCGGTTCATAAACCATCACATCCGTTTCTAAATGAGGATTGCGGCTTTGCACAGTCTTAAAAGATACAGCGCGACTAATAATTCGCCCATCCACTTCCGGCAACGCTACATTAATCGCCAGATCGCGGGGAGAAAGTCCTTCAAACTCTAACTCCCACTGCTCAAGAGATCCCCCACTCAGAATAACCTGCAACACTGGTACATCTAACTTCTGCCACAGGTCAACTTGAGGAGTTTCCGTATCCAACCGTGCCAAAGAAAAACTGGTAGTATTCAGCAGCACGCCAATTTGTTCTGAGTCTTTAGGTTGAAAAAACTCACTTAAAAAAGAGCCAATACCAGCTTCACGCAACGAAGAAACAAACACTGGTATCGGTTGCATACTTTGCTTTGCCAAAGCTGTACACAAAGCATCAATAACCTTAGTGTTCCCCGCTAAATAATGAGCACGGTAGAAGAGAATACCTACTTTCGGGAAGTCGGAGAGTGGGGGTATGGGAGAATGTGGGAGTCGGATACTCTCTTTCCCCCCCTCTTCGAGAAGCCACTCATACAACCCTACACGGGGAACTGCTTTTGGTGGTGGGGGATTGTATGAAGTTGACAGGCAAGTATCGGCGATAAATAGGAGAGAGTTGACAATATTTTCGACCCCACCTTCGTTGAAGTAGCGCCATACCTGATTCACAGTACCTAGAGACAGGGTAGAGTGAGTGATGAGATCAGGATCGAGTCCGTCGTCCCCTGACATAACAATGAGGGTTGTACCTTTACTTTGCACAATTTCCTCGACGACTTCCAAACCATAACTCCAGTAGGAACGTCCTCCTAACAAACGCAGTACAATGACCTGGGCATGTTCCAAAACTTGCTCGGCATAGTTATCAATATTTATCTGTTGCTGCAATTGCAACAGGTTGGCAACTCTAAATTCAGGAAACGTGTCGGGTAACTTGGGAACCGTAGCTGCCAGAGTTTGAATGTCGGTATCAGCAGCCGTAAGAAACACCAACGGAGCTGGTGTTTGTTCGAGAAACATTACGCTTTCTGACTGAGGGTTCCATCCTCCCGATGTGGCATTTATACGATGCATAATTCTCTAAAAGTAATTCATCTTGGATTGAGAAAGGGCGGGATGCTCCCGAGGAAACTGCATCGGTAATCTAACACTCGCGTTGGGAGTATTTTCCTAAACTCACCTGTACAGAAGTGTAAAGTGATTCTTGAAACTTTCCCTTCATAAACAACTCACAAATAATAACGACTAATCCCCTAATGACTAATCATTCTTCAATTCAATTTTTGTATCACGGACTGATTGTATCTTGTCAAGCGCCTATTGATTCACCACTACATGATCCATACGCGATCGCGGCAATGGCACAAGCTGCTGTCAATAACGGTGCCGTGGGAGTCAGGATTGATACTCCCTCACACATCAGGGAAGTCCGGCAACGAGTTACAGTGCCGATCATTGGGTTGTGGAAGCAAGTTATATCAGGATCTAATACATTACGCCTCAGTTTCATCATGCTGCTGTGGCAGAAGCCGGAGCAGACATTATCGCTATAGACGCGACGACTAGAAACTGACTTGGTGGTGAAACAGTAAAGGGTATTATTGCTCAAATACGTCAGTTGGGCAAACTAGTGCAACAAGGCAAAAGTAAAAAGTCAAAAGGCAAAAGAAAGAAATCCTTATATATCAAGCTTTTGGCTTGAAACTCACTGGTTAGTTATTTCAGCCAGCAGGCACTTGATTTAGAAGCCTACGCTGTTGTTGTTGGCACTGCTTTCAGGTTAAAGCTTATATAAAAGAGTTATCGTCAGCATTTAGCCGTTAACATAAAAGCTATCAGCCGATAATCTTTACAAGAGTAAAGCCTTAGCTATAAAAGTTTATACAATTTACTTGATAGCTGACTGCTTACGGTACATCGCCTTCTGAAAAGAAGTCACAGTTATTGAGAGTATTGCAGCATCTTGGCAACTATGTTGTCTGATTGGATGCTTTAAAAAAAGTATTTATTTATAC
>JAQYWN010000390.1 GCA_029379265.1 Rhizonema sp. NSF051 | reverse complement strand
ATTGATAAATGGGTTATACTACTTTTGATGGATGTTAAGAGCTTGCTTTTAAGTATTCAAAATAATCAACTCGAACTGATGAAATTTTTTGAATAAATTATTGTTAATAAATAGCAAAAATCAGGTTGGTAGTGTTCAACCAAATGTAAATTTTTATTGTTAGGGCTTCAATCTTCTTGCTTTTTCAATGCAAATCAATTTCAATAATCTCTTAAGATTTGCGTCAACAAAAATGGCAGCGATAAGTCATGGCATTCGTCATCTAGACAAGGCAATCAGTGTTCGCTCTTTGCAGCGCTACGCAATTGTTGGTCACCAAACCTGAATTTGGTGGGGGTCGAGAGTACCCGTATTGGACAAGGCAGAATAGATAATAAATGGGTGTAAGGTATAAAAAAAACTACTTATAATTTGGGCAATCGGTTTTCAGCATAGCTGTCGATGCGAGTGTAAGTGCTGGTCATTAACGAGAGATTTAGTGGTGTAATTAGAGTGATGGAGAAATCATGAGATTAAAGGAACTTTTTCCCAGTCTGTTATTTACAGGCGTGATAGTAGCGTTGTTCACAACTCCTGCACTCAGTCAAGAAAAATCATCAAAGGTCGTTGCAAAGAGTGTCGCATGGAGTGAATTGAGCAATCGCTCTACTCTTTCGCCACGTCTAGCCACCAATTCCCGAAGAGTGCAACCCATAACAGAAATTCGGCGACTCAATGAGATAGCACTTCCAGCCAAGAGCGCGTCGATGCTAGCACAGTCACCAACACCACCAACAGCGCCTTCAACTGAAATTGTGCAGGTAACACACGTTCAGGCACATCCCACACAAAATGGTGTGGAGGTAATTTTACAAACTCCTGTTGCTCAAAAGTTGCAACTGGTAAATCGTAGTTCAGGCAATAATTTCATTGTTGATATCCCCAATGCTCAACTGCGTCTACCAACAGGCGAGGCATTTATCTTCAGATCGGACAAACCTCTACCCGGTGTGACACAGATAACGGTGACTAACTTGGACGCCAAAACGATCCGGGTGAGTGTTATAGGGGATGCGAAACGACCAACTGTCGAATTGTCAGACAGTCCTCAAGAGGGTTTAATCTTTAGTGTGGCAACACTTGCAAAAACTTCACAACAGCCGCAGCAACAGCAGAGTACACAAACGCCTCAACCAAGTACATTACCGAACTCGACACAGCAGCAGACACCATCAGCCTCCGGGGATGAGCCGATTGAGTTAGTCGTCACCGGAGATCAAGATAGCTATAACGCGGGAGATGCCAGTACCGCCACCAAAACGGATACTCCCCTACGCGACATTCCCCAGTCAATTCAAGTTATTCCGCAACAAGTGATCAAAGATCAGCAAATTACACGGATTAGCGATGTGGTACGCAATGCCAGTGGTGTCACAGTACAAGGTAGTTACGCTGGCAACACAGATAACTATGTGATTCGAGGATTTGTCACGTATAACAACCTCAGAAATGGTTTTGCAGTTCCAGATAACTACATTAGTCCGATTAATGTTGAACGAGTCGAAGTTCTCAAAGGTCCGGCTTCCGTTCTCTATGGTCAGTTTGAACCTGGTGGTGTGGTCAATTATATCACTAAACAACCCTTCACAACTCCCTATCATTCAGCAGAATTTACACTGGGAAATTATGATTACTATCGTGCCGCTATCGACTTTTCCCAACCACTCACCGCCGATAAAAAGGTGTTGTCGCGCCTGAACATTGCCTATGAAAATTCCGGTAGTTTTGTCGATTTTGTCAATGGAGAGAGCTATTCAATAGCGCCCGTAGTCTCTTTACAACTCAGTGATGCTACAAATTTAACTTTGGAATATGAGCATAATACTGTCAACCGAACATTTTACGATGGGTTGCTACCTGTGCGTCAATCTTTTCAGGTTCCCATCAGCCGTTTTTTAGGAGAACCAAACGCCGATAGTTACAATTTCCAATCTGATATCGGTATTATTACTTTAAAGCATCGTTTTAGTGACAATTTTCAATTCCGCAGCGCCTTGTTAATTAACAATAACAATGATGATTATAACGCTGTCAGACCAGTCTCACTCTTAGATGATGGTCGTACAGTATCACGACAGCTTGCAGGAGATATTGACTACTATAGAGGAGTGAGTCTACAAAATGAGCTAGTCAGTAAGTTCAACACTGGGAGCATCAATCATCAATTACTGCTAGGTTTGGAATTCAATTGGGCACACAATGGGAATAATTACCTTCGGACTGCGGCACCGGGACTGGATCTATTTAATCCGGTGTATGGTGCGCCACTGCCAACCAGTTTCGTGGACACAGCCCAGAACTTTAAATCATATACCGATACTGTTGGTGTTTACTTGCAAGACCAAGTGACGTTGCTGTCTTCTTTGAAGCTGCTAGTTGGTGGGAGACTTGATTTTATCAACTACAATGACAGAAACATCGACTTGAATAACAATGGTCAAGTCCTTTCCACAAATCAGTTTAACGATCAAGCTTTTTCACCGCGTTTGGGATTAGTTTATCAACCCATAGAGCCGATCTCCCTCTACGCTAGTTACGCTCAGTCTTTTGCCCCCAACAATACTCGCACAGCAAGCGGGCAAGCTATAGAACCGAGTCGTGGAACCCAGTATGAAGTCGGCATTAAAACCGAGTGGTTCAATAAGCAGCTTTCAGCAACAATAGCCGCGTATAATATTACAAAAACTAATGTCCCGACAACCGATCCCACTAATAATAATTTCTCAATTGCTGCCGGAGAAGTTACTAGTCGTGGTATTGAACTCGATATTGCTGGCAAAATTCTCCCTGGTTGGAATGTGATTGCATCCTTTGCTCACGACGATGCCTATGTCAGCAGGGATAACAGCATACCTGTGGGGAACAGATTGGTCAATGCCCCGAGGTACAACGCTAGTTTGTGGACAAGCTATGAATTTCAAACTGGTTCGCTCAAAGGACTTGGATTTGGTGCCGGACTGTTTTTTGTCGGCGATCGCCAAGCGACTCTACCAAACAATGGGCTGATCATTCCCTCTTACGTCAGAACTGATGCCTCTATCTTCTATAAAAAACGAAATTGGCGCGTCGGTCTCAACTTCAAGAATCTTTTGGATACTAGATATTACGATTCTCAGGGCTACATTCTGCGCCCAGGAGCGCCGTTGACTGTTCTGGGAACGATTTCTGTGGAGTTTTGACAGAACCCTAACTCTCCTTAATGCCGTAGTGGGGATTGAGGAGAGTCAAAAATTCAACTCGCTTTGTGGCTCTGTATGAATCGGAAAAAGTTACGCTCTATCGTTTTTTATCTGCACGGCTCTATCGGTTTTTTTGTTGGACTATTGCTCATCGTCATTGGTTTGACAGGTAGCTTGTTAGTGTTTGAGCAAGATTTTGACCGCTTTATGATCACCAGAAACTATGGAATTATTACTCCTCAACAGAAGCAGTTATCTCCAGAGTCTGTGCTGAAGACAATTGAGGCTCATTATGCCACACGAGAAGATCTCCATCTATTTCGGATTTATGTGCCTGACTCTCCTTCTTCTCCCTACATAGGGCAGTTGTCATCAGCCAATAATGTTCGGACTGAAATATTTATTCACCCTTATACGGGGAAAATTATGGGTGAACGAGTATGGGATCACACTCTCATCGGGATGATCCTGAATCTGCACGACAGTCTGATGTCAGGTGAAACCGGAACTGCAATTGTTGGCATTGCTGCCTTTTTAATGTGTCTGCTGTGTATCAGTGGTTTAATTCTTTGGCCTGGTTGGCGTAAGCTCATTGCCGGCTTCAAAATCAAGCTTAATGCACATAGACAGAGGGCAAACTTTGACATTCACAAAGTCGCTGGGATCATCACCGGAGTTTTTCTATTCTTTACTGGCTTTACAGGCTTTTGCTGGAACTTCAACGTCACCGAGCCAATTGTATACGCTGTCACATTCACAAAGCAACCATCTGAACCAGTATCCAAACTAATTCAAGGTAAATCACCATTGGGACTCACAGAACAACTGCAAATTGCTCATGCTGCCTTACCGACTGCTGTTATTAAAAGCATTTACTTCCCGACTAAATCAGTTGATGCCTTACAAATTCGCATGAAGCTACCGCCCGAACGTGTTGAATATGGAAATAGTAATGTTTATCTCGACTCATACACGGGTGAGGTTTTAAGAGTTGATAATGCTTTCAAAATTCCCTTGGGCTCGCGCATCCTTAACTCTTTTGTTCCCCTACACTACGGTACTTTTGGTGGGTTGCCTACTCGCATTCTCTACGTGTTTGTTGGACTTGCACCACTGATCTTGTTTGTCACTGGCTTAATGATGTACTGGTATCGATACTGGACTAAACCTAGGATAAGCCAACGCTCAATCGAACTATCACACAAGCTTTGAATTGAACTCATCATTGACAAGAGCAAATCTATCATCCTTAATTCTCTAGCAATCCGCGCAGTCATCATTAGTAAATATCTTAATAGTAATCAAAACTAAATATAAGCGGCTTTCATGTTGATGCGATCGCTAACCGAGTGAATCGACAATCGTCAAGACATGTGTGAAATTCAACGCGCATTTGCAGTCGATCTGCTGCTTGAGAGTTATAAACACGCTGCGATTCAATCGATACTTAGTGTTTCATGGGGATTGCTCACCAAATTAAAACAGGCATTTTTCCGATTTGGAGTTGAAGCACTAAAGCTGGCACACGGAAGCATACAGACGCATCAAAAACAAGAAGCGATCAAATGGTTGAAAACGAAAGCACTTTGGAACTTAAGTAAATTACAATACCAAGCTAAGAGAATGATTCGAGAGTTTTATTTTCTCTGTCGCTAGTACTCTATAGTTAAGAAATTGTTTGAACTATGTATACATTGTCAAATTTTTGACTTTCCCAAGCTACACGATTATGGTGTTTTCTCACAATTCATTTAGGATTGCTATATAAGTGCGTACTTTCATTATCATCTGGCTCGGTCAGGCTGTTTCTATAATTGGTAGTAGCATGACTGCATTTGCTTTCACTCTCTGGGTGTGGGAACTCACGGGTCACGCTACCTCTATAGCATTATTTGGCTTCTTTAGACAAGTGCCGCAATTCTTAATTATTCCCATAGCTGGGGTGATTGTGGATCGCTGGAACCGCAAATACTTAATGATGCTTAGCGACACGGTGAGCGCGTTGTTGACCATTACTATCTTACTACTTTACTTAACTCATAGTTTACAATTATGGCATTTATACTTAGCTGTAGCTATTCAGGGCATTTTTGAGCAAATTCATGAACTGGCTTACCTATCATCAGTATCAATGATCGTGCCCAAACAGCAGTATAGTCGCGCTAGCAGCATTGGTTTCCTAGCATCTTCCAGCTCTGTTATCATCGCACCAGCATTGGCAGGTGTTCTCTATGTAGTCATTGGTCTTGTTGGGATTTTGATAATTGATATTATGACATGTGTGATTGCTGTCAGCGCACTGCTGCTAGTACGTATCCCGCAACCTACTACTGCACAAGCAGGAGCGCAAAGTCATGCAAACCTGAAGCAGGAGCTTTACTTTGGCTGGCACTATATTACCGCACGCCCTGGTCTACTTGCTATGCTAGCATTGGTAGCACTGTTCTGGTTTACCCTTTCTTTTGGCAATTCACTTTCCTCTCCCCTGATTTTGGCACGTAGTGGTAATGATGCCAAAGTATTAGGTATTGTATCTTCGGCAGCAGGGTTGGGCGGCATTATTGGGGCGTTGCTCGTTAGTACTTGGGGTGGTTTCAAGCGTCGAATACATGGAGTGCTGCTGGGTATGGTGGGTATTGGCTTGAGCCGAACAGTGTTTGGTCTGGGGATAATCCCGTTGATTTGGATTCCTTCGCAATTCTGTTCATCTATCAATTTTCCACTACTTGGCAGTGCCAATGACTCTATATGGCTTAAAAAAGTAAGACCTGACGTGCAGGGGCGTGTTTTATCTACCCGCTCTCTAGTTGAGCGGGGAGCTTCAATAGTAGCATACTTGATAGCTGGACCACTAGCCGACTACGTTTTTGAACCAGCAATGATGTCGTTCGGAAGTCTCGTACCTACATTGGGCTGGATACTCGGCACTGGAAGAGGCGTGGGCATGGCACTGTTGTATGTTATCTCTTCACTTGGTATGTTACTTATTGGTTTAAGTGGATACGCCTTTCGCACACTGCGTGATGTGGAAATCATTGTGCCTGACTATGATACCAGTGCTGAGTAGCCGATGGCGACCTGTCAAACGAGCTTTGAATCCTTTCAAAAGGAACTGAACATGATGACCCAAGATTTTGTAAACAATTGCCGTTTCTGCTGTGTTGTTTCTAAAGCTAATGGTGAAGATCCCATCGGCTCAGCACCCACTTACGAACACTGGCTGGCTCTCGAAATGAAACTGCCTTGGACTGAAAAATGTTTGAGGGAAAATCCTGTACTCCAGTCAGCGATCCCTTTCATCGAAAAGCTGAATTTTGAACATGGGATCAAAATTCGAGGTCAGTTGCTTGTTCCAGATAGCGAATACTCCCGTCCTGGTTATACTCGCCTGCTGTATTACCGCCAGCCTGCAAAGCTTTTTGCGAAGTATGAAAAGCACGAGTTTATCATCCCTGATTCTGAAGTCGGATCCTTCGTGATGGCGTTATTAGAAACCTTGCTTCACATGCCAAAAGAGGTGCCTGAGTGGGAGCAGTATCGTCAACAATCCCGTCATATTCGGGAATTAATGGTCTGTACTGATGGCAATGTTGACGTAGCCTGTGCCCGGTTTGGTTATCCCATCTATCACAAGTTGCGCTCTAAATTTGCTACTGCTTCTCATGGAAAACTGCGCGTGTGGCGATGCAGCCATTTTGGCGGACACCAGTTCGCACCCACTCTTATTGATTTACCTTATGGACACTGCTGGGGTCATTTGCAGCCAGAAATATTAGAACTTTTGGTTTGCCATAATAGTTCTGTTACTGGGCTATACCCGTTCTACAGAGGTTGGGCTGGTTTATCAAAGTTTGAGCAAATTGTGGAAAGAGAGATTTGGATGCAAGAGGGTTGGGACTGGCTCAATTATCACAAATCGGGTCAAGTGCTGGCGAGCGATGAAGTTAATCAGGATTGGGCTTTAATTCGCATTGATTTCTCCACAACGGATGGAAGTATGAGGAGCGCTTATGAAACCAGAGTTGAGGTAAGCGGCTCTGTAATCACAGCTTTGGACTCAGGAAATGAGCAACCGTTAGAAGAAGTGAAGCAGTATCGTGTCAGTCGTTTGCTCAAAGTGACGTAGGACTTTGCACAGTAGACTTTTTCAAAGTGTTTCAACCTATTCACATGGAATTCGTTGCATAGTACAAAAGTATGACAAAATAAGGAAAATATTTTCGGAAATTAT
>JAQYWN010000389.1 GCA_029379265.1 Rhizonema sp. NSF051 | reverse complement strand
AGTTAAATGTAAATAAAGTTTGGTTAATATAGGATCTAATATCGGCAAAAGCAATGCTAATTTATAAACAGGCGCAAATAAGAAAGTTCTTCTGAAAAATTTTTGGTTAGAGCCTGTGCCTCCCGCTCTAATAATCTCGCAGTGTCTTCTAGGTTGTTCCATCCTCTATAATCATGTTGTTTCCCTATAATTCACAAGGTTGTTTTGGAGGATATTGAATACATAGCTCAAAGTGCATACCTACCTAGCAGCAATGAAGGATGTATAACTAGAAGTTAATAGGTTGCGAATCTTGTCCACCTTAGTTAATTAACCAAATCACTGATTTTCACATACTTGTATAATAAACCGCTGAAAGCTACTGATCTGCACTCTATCGTAGTTTTTAGCGGTTAAGTTTTAAAGTCAGTCTTCAGCAATTACTCTTGGCGTTGTAATGTAATTACAGTAACTTCTGGTGGGCAAAATAAACGTCCTGGTGCATAAGTTCCTAAACCGCGATTGACATAAAGTTGGTTGTTTGCAACTTTATGAAGCCCTTGAAACCATTCCCAGTGTCGTACCACCTTAGAACAGTCTCCTCGTAAAAGTGGTATCCATCGTCGCAGTTTTTTGGGAAGTTTATACAGAACTTTTTTATAATAGACAACTATAGGTCCAATTCCTGGAATCACTAATTGACCGCCGTGGGTATGACCTGACAATTGCAAATCGACCCGCCATTTTTGCAATATATCGGCAGTATCCGGGTTGTGGGATAAGACGATGCAGGGTGTTGCAGGATCTAACTGATGCATCACATCTTTGGGATTGAATTCTCGAGACCAATAGTCAGCCAATCCGACAATTGGCAGTTCTCTTCCTAATGGGTAGGCGATTTCATTCCAAAGAACATTAATTCCAATTCCTGTGAGTGCAGATGTAATTTCTGCTTTAGAACGACTGTAGTATATATCATGATTGCCAAGTACGGCATAGATACCAACGCGACTTTGCAGGTGTTTGAGTCGGAGTACTAATTCGTGAATTGGTGAAGGATCGTCAGTTACGTAATCGCCTGTTAGTAAAATAAGATCTGGTTCGGCTTGGTTGCAGAATGCGATCGCTTTTTCTAACATTTCTTCTGATAGCCGTTTACCATCGTAATGCAAATCTGACAATTGCACCAGCGTCGTTCCTTCTAAGGACGCTGGCAAATCTGCAATCCTAACCGTCAATTTTTCTACGCTTAAAGACCCAGACAATAACCAGTGCATAAAGCTGACTTCGCTCCTCAGATCCGCGCTTCCAGCTTATCTAAAAATCTACTACTTATTTGTAACGATTGCCATAACTTCTTGAAAAATTTATGAAAGTAAAGGAGTCGAGAATCAGCAGCCAAGCGAGCCATGAGATTTCTATCCAAAGTTGGGAGAACAAATTCTACCGTTTATCGTCTGCTTTAGATAAAAATATGAAGTAAAGAGTACAAATACCAATGGTCCTTTTGGTAAAACTCTTCGATTCTACTCACGACTCAGTACTTAGGACTCAAGACTCTGCGAAGGACGATATTGAATCCAGGGTTTAGTGGCTTCAAGTTGCGCTGCTAAGCTAATCAGAGTAGCTTCTGCTGCGGGTTTTCCTACCAACTGTACGCTTATAGGTAAGTTGTTGCTGTCAAAACCTACAGGAAGTGCGATCGCTGGTTGTCCAGTTGCATTAGCTGGCGGACAGGGTGCAACCCAATGAATAATATTTTGGAATGTGTCTTCGGGACTCAAGTGCGCCCATTCTCCAACACGGATGGGCGAATGCATGTAAACTGGCAAAACCAAAACATCCACATTGTCAAAAAATGCAACTATTTGTCGCGAAACTGCTTGCATTTTGGAAACTGCCCGGAGGTACTCACCAGCAGAACCCGTTCTTGCCAACAACCAGCGGTTCATTGGCTGCAAAGCTTCAGCTGGAAGTCCTGACACACTAATGCTGGATTGCCAAATTATTTGGAACGGTTCCACCAACTCAGTAAAGTCCGGGCATTTTTGCTCTACAATGTGACCAAGTTCTTGTAATAATTGAACTGTTTGCAAAACGCCTTGCTGACAGCTTGCATCTACTTCCCCCATAGGAGGAATGTTAGTTGAAAAGGCAATCCGCAAACTCTCTGGTTTTTGCTTTGTAGCATTCATGAATGAAGGGTTTGGATCTGGCAACCAGTAAGGGTCTCCTGTAATATAGCCAGACATGATATCTAGAAGAGCAGCTGCATCAGCAACTGTACGTGCTATGGGACCATTCGTCGCAATCCCACTCAAGCTGTCGCCTATGGGCGCATGTGATACCCGTCCCCGTGATGGTTTGATTCCTACCAAACCACAACAAGCGGCAGGGCCGCGAATTGAACCGCCACCATCAGAACCTTGGGCGATCGCGCACAATCCAGCTGCCACTGCCGCAGCTGCACCGCCACTCGAACCGCCGGGAGTGTATTCTAAATTCCAAGGATTTCTAGCTGGGGGAAATATCGTAGGTTCTGTGTAAGGAAAAGAACCAATTTCGGAAGTCGCCGTCTTGCCCAAAATAATAAATCCAGCCTGCTTGATCCGGGAAATTACCCCATCGTCATGATCGGGAATATTGTTTAATAATGCAGAATTTCCGTAGGTACAAGGAATACCAGCAAGTTTATTGAGGTCTTTAATTGAAATTGGTACTCCGAAAAACGGTGGGAGTACGTCAGAAGCTTTTGGAAGCATTTCTGTTTTGGCTTTGGCATCTGCGATCGCCTGCTCTGCCGTCACCGTAAAATAACTTCCTAATTGGGGATTCAATCGCTGAATACGTTCTAGATATACTTCTACCAACTCCAACGGTGACACTTTTCGACTACGGATCAACTGTGCCTGTTCTAATGCAGTTGTAAAAGCTAAATCAACTTGATTCATGAGCAACTCTAGGTCAATCCAGAAATATATATAACTTGTCTCATCATGATGATTAATGCCACACCAATCATGATAATCAGTGTGATCTTACCACCTGGAACAAGCGATTGAGTCGTACTATTTAAGTGTTCCTGCTCTTGACTTTGTTTCCAAGAAATCACGGCTGGGATAATGCCCCCTAAAACTGAAATACTGAACGTCCCAGCATAATCTAAAGCAGCAAAGAAGATGCTGGGATTTAGTGTTGACAGACTCAGAGGAGGGAAAAGAATTAGTGAGTATAATGGTAGACGATTTAAAGGTTCTTTTGCTGAAACTGGGGAAATATCTCTAAAGAAATCCAGCAAACCGTAGACAAATCCAATAAATGATGTGACGAGCGCAAACTCTGAGAAAACGGAGACGAGGACGCCTAACCATTCTCCTGCACCGCCGTCACGTAGAGTTTGCAATGGATCGAAAAGTGTTTTGCTTGTAGAAATGCCCTGTATCACATCGGGACTCACGCTTCCCAAAATCACAGCATTCCATGCCAGGAACATAATTAAGGGAATACCAGAACCAATGACAATGGATTGACGAATTTTGCGGATATCTCCTTCAAGCTGAACTGTAATCACTGGAATAATTGTGTGGAAAAATAGCGCCACAAACATTACTGAAACAGCAGCAGGAAGCGCACTCCAGTTCTGAAAAGACAATTGGGAAGGCTGAACTTGAGTCGAGCCGAGAAATAACAGTCCGATGAATGAAGCAATGACGATCGCGACAAACGCGTTGTTTAATTTCGCAATAAACCTGTCTCGCCCCAGATACATAATGCCACCGAATAAGAGAGTGAACGCCGTTGTTCCTACCCATGCAGGTAAAACATTATGTACACCCCACATTTTTTCCACAGCCGATACAAGAATACCTCCTCCTTGAGAAATATATGCTACAAGCATGGCATAGTGCATAAACAGATACGCCCCACCAGCAATTCTTGCAACCAGCTTTCCTAGAGTACTTTCAATGATGACTAACAAACCTAAACTCGGCAGACCCACAGAACACATTGTGTTTAAAGTCACTTGTGCAATCAAGAAACCTGAAATTAAGGTGTAAATCCATACAGCAATCAGTAGGGCTGTGGATGGTAAAACGCCAGAGGGTAATGTAACAGCAGGCAGCGCCAGAATTCCAGCACCAATCGTTGTGCCAGCTATAAGAGCAGTACTTCCTAAAACACTACCCGGTTGATGGTTTAGCTTGTTTCCATCAAGTTCAAGGTTGGAAAACAATCGACTCGTTGGGGTTTCCGATTTGAGAACAGTCGTCATGAGTTAATGTCACTATCTAGACTGAGTAAGCATACTCATTAATGTTAACTTATGTTAATTGGCTAAGTCTCTAAGTACAACCCATATTCCGCACTTCATATAGTAGTATACATAAAGTACATTTTAAAAAATCTGTGATTGAGTATCAGATTGGTGCATGGCGATTGATTTCCGGTTCAGCCCATCCGTTTGATGAATCAGCTATCCGTGAATTAGCTGGGGCTGACTTTGATCGCACTCCCAATCTTATGAAAATCTTTAACGATGCCTTGTCAAACTGTGTAAGTCCCCCAGAAGATCTGGGAGTTTACCCAATTAATTACCAAAGTATGAATTACCAAAGGAGGGAAACTGATGAGTTCATTTGTGCTTTGCTTTCAAGATATTGATAAAACAAAAATCACGGTTGTTGGGGGTAAAGGCGCAAACCTGGGGGAACTTTCCAAGATTGAAGGAATCCACGTACCGGATGGTTTTTGTATTTCTACTGAAGCTTTTAAAAGAATCATTAGGGAAACGTCGTCGATTAACGAATTACTTGATCGGTTATCGCATCTATTGGTGGAAGACCGAGATAAAATCGGTGAACTTAGCGGTGAGATTCGCAGAGTCATCGAAGGGATAGCCATTCCTCAAGACATTAATGAAGAGATTACTCGCCTCCTCTCCAGGCTTGATGAAAAAAATGCTTATGCAGTACGATCCAGCGCAACTGCTGAGGATTTACCGACAGCCTCTTTTGCAGGCCAGCAGGATACGTATTTGAACATTATCGGAAAGGAGGCAGTTCTAAAGCATATCAGCAAGTGCTGGGCATCGCTATTTACCGAGAGGGCAGTAATTTACCGCCTTCAAAACGGCTTCGACCACCGTAAAGTCCACCTATCTGTGGTTGTTCAGAAGATGCTCTTCCCGCAGGCGGCAGGAATTTTGTTTACTGCCGATCCCCTCACTTCTAATAGGAAAGTGTTATCTATTGATGCCAGTTTTGGACTTGGAGAAGCCTTGGTTTCCGGCCTGGTGAATGCTGATATCTATAAAGTGCGTAACGGCAACGTTATCGAACAGAAGATATTCACCAAGACACTGGCTATTTATGCTTTAAAAAATGGCGGTACGAAAGAACAGGAGATCGAGCCTGATAGGCAGAATAGACAAGTGTTGACGGATGAGGAAATTTTACAGCTTGAGCGCATGGGCAGAGAGATCGAAGAACATTTCGGCTGCCCCCAGGATATCGAATGGTGTTTGGTTGATTACACATTTTATATAGTCCAGAGCCGGCCAATCACTACTTTATACCCGATACCTGAAGTGAATGATGAAGAAAATCACGTTTATGTATCTGTCGGTCATCAACAAATGATGACCGATCCCATGAAACCACTGGGATTATCTTTTTTCCAGTTAATAGCTGCTCGACCCATGTATAAAGCTGGTGGAAGGTTGTTTGTTGATATCACACATGATCTGGCTTCACCTGTTAGAAGAGAAATTGTAGTAGATGTCTTAGGAAAATCCGAGCCGCTCATCAAAGACGCACTTATGACTATCATAGAGCGAGGAGATTTTATAAAATTGTTACCAAATGATAAAAAAGAACTGAGTCCCGGCAAAAGCAATAAAGGCCTGTCGCCTGCAGATTTTCAAACACAAATCGAATACGATCCGACAATCGTTTCTGATTTGATTACGAGTAGTCAAACATCGATAGACGAGTTAAAACATAACATCAAAACGAAATCAGGATCGGATCTAATTGATTTTATTCTGGAAGATACCCAGAAATTAAAGAAGAGTTTATCCAATCCACAAAGTTTTGGTGTGATTATGACTGCTATGAATGCTTCATCATGGATCAATGAAAAAATGAAGGAGTGGTTAGGTGAAAAAAACGTAGCAGACACGCTTTCTCAATCTGTACCCAACAACATTACTTCGGAAATGGGCTTGGAGTTATTAAATGTCGCAGATGTGATTCGTCCTTATCCAGAAGTAATTGAGTATTTACAACATGTAAAAGATGATAACTTTTTGGATGAACTTGTTAAGCTTAATGGTGGACAGAAAACTCTGGACGCTATCTGTGCTTATCTCAACAAATACGGAATGCGATGTGCCGGGGAAATCGATATTACGAAAACTCGTTGGAGCGAAAAACCAACTACACTTGTCCCTATGATTCTCAGTAACATCAAAAATCTTGAGCCGAATGCCAGCAATCGGAAATTTGAGCAAGGGCTACAGGAAGCTTTGAAAAAAGAACAAGATTTATTACATCGATTGAAGCAATTACCAGATGGTGAACAAAAAGCCAAAGAGACAAAACGAATGATCGGTCTAATCCGGAATTTCATTGGTTATCGTGAATATCCAAAATACGGCATAGTTAACCGCTACTTCGTTTATAAGCAGGCTTTGTTAAAAGAAGCCGAACAACTCGTACAAGCCAACGTTATTCATGAAAAAGAAGATATATACTATCTCAGTTTTGAAGAACTTCACGAAGTCGTGGGCACAAATAAACTGGACTACCAGATCATCCGCAAGCGAAAAGACGAGTACAAATTATATGAAAAACTAACTCCGCCACGTGTTATCACATCTGATGGTGAAATCATTGCAGGTCAGTACAAACGAGAAAATCTCCCAACTGAAGCTATTGTAGGTCTAGCTGTTTCTTCCGGAGTTATAGAGGGACGAGCACGTGTTATCTTAAACATGGAAGATGCTGACCTGGAAGATGGAAATATTTTAGTTACCTCTTTTACTGACCCTGGCTGGACACCATTGTTTGTATCCATAAAAGGTTTAGTTACAGAAGTTGGTGGACTGATGACCCATGGAGCAGTTATCGCACGTGAATATGCCTTACCAGCAGTCGTTGGAGTGGAAAATGCTACCAAACGCATAAAAGATGGGCAGACAATACGGGTGAATGGAACAGAAGGGTATGTAGAAATCTTATATTAAAGCGAAAATTACAAAATTGGATTTTCAACCCACATTCCGCACTTCAAAATGCAATGCATTAATGTTTTAAATAATCTTACCAAAAGTTAAGGGAAGCAGTCAGTATTAATATTGATAATCATTGATAGGCCTGCGTAGGCGCAGCCCGCCGCAGGCATCGCTATTAAAGCTGAGCGTAGCCGAACTATAAAAGTATTGGCTTACATAGAAGGGAAGATATAATTT
>JAQYWN010000388.1 GCA_029379265.1 Rhizonema sp. NSF051 | reverse complement strand
TCTTTATATTTGTAAAAAATGATGAATGAATTATCATGTTTCATCAATTAAACTATTGCACAATTTCCCCTGTACTCGATTGAGCCGCAGGCATAGGCAAAGGAGAGTGAAAGCACTCTTCGTTAGAAGGATGAGATATTTATGACGAGAGAACATTACCAACTTCTCCAGATGGTTACAAATAGATTGACACACACTCTTATATTTCTGAGGGTAGGGTAGATTATGCAAAAATTAAGGTAGGCGTGCAAGATGTCAAGATCCCCGACTTCTCTAAGAAGTCGGGGATCTGTGGTATACTTTTGAGATTCCCGAATCAGGGTGAAAGCTGCCCAATCTATTTGCTGCTGTTGTAATAAATATAAAAGCGTTCACTATCTATATATTTCTAGGTATATTGGGGTTATGCAATTTTTGGCAAACAATGAAGAGAATGGTAGAGTTTACAGCGATTTTCAGATTAATAGACACAGTCTTAGCATTCACCTAATGTGCTTGCTTGGTTGTCAAAGTTGCTAGGAACGAGGCTAGAAAACTTTTGCCTTCTTCACTTCGCCTCACCAATTAAGGTAAACGCAGCCCAGTTTATGGGCTGAGGGTGTTTTTTCATAGTGTTGAGCATAGCAGAACGCAATGCAACAGCTTGATCGCGATCGCTGTGCAAATTTTGATAAAATTCGGTCATTAATTCCGATGTTGGGGAATCTGGAACCGACCATAGGGAGACAATGACACTAGACGCACCAGCAGTAATCAGAGAACGAGATAACCCAATCACACCATCACCAGTAATTTTACCTCTGCCAGTGTCGCAAGCACTCAGGACAACGAGGAGAGCGTTAATGGGTAAATCGACAATTTCCTCCGGGGTAAGCAAACCGTTATCGCTTGCCGTGGGCGCAAGTGCGATCGCTGTAGGTATACCTTTGTTCTCTCCTTCGAGTAACCCATGCGTTGCCAAATGAATAATCCTGGCAGTAGGCAACTTTTGCTTGAAAGCTGCTAGTGTAGCTTGACTACCGGTGATTGCTGTGGTGTGTTCTAAGCTGGCAATAGCATGAGCTTCTTTTTCTGCACTTGGTAAAGAAGGTAGTTGCTGAGGTGGAATACCCACACTTGGCATTGTGGGGTTGCCCATAACTAACACATCCTTGCCTTTGACTTTTTGCCGTTGCTGGTGTGTAAGTTCTAGCACCTGAATTGCTGGAGAAGTCAGGATGGTATGTTTTTCAATCAGGTATTTCCCGTCTTTTTCCTGCAGTGCTGCAAAAGGAACCAAAAACAGCGATTCATTCGGGATAAAGATGACGTGTTCCTTTGGGTTGCTAGGGAGAAGGGATGCTATAGGTTCAATCAGTACCTGATCAAGTTGTTGGAAATTTTCTTTTTGAATCGGCTTACCCGTCGGTTCCACATTGATACCACGACTCGAAACACCGAGGGCTTGACGACTATTGCTTACAAGATCTGCTAAGGATGTATTCAGGGATTTGAGGTTTACTTGCTTAAAGGCAATGTCACCTGTAGGTTTGACTACCCAAATGTAGAGTTTTGATTGACGCCAAACTTGTTTTCCTTCAACTTTAAACAAATCGTAAATAATTGAATATTCAACGAGTGTGGCATTTTGTTCTTTGGCAATTTGCTTAACTTGTTTGATGGTAGGTGGATGATTGTTGGAGTTGGAGGATTGCTTTGAGGCTAATAACTCTACAAAGGCTCTAGCTCTGTCCCCAACGATGCTTTGTTGTTTAATTGTTTAGCAATGGCTAATACTTGTTGATAGGATTCCAACGCTAGTGGATACTTTCCCTGTAGTTGGTCAACTGAACCAAGATTGTTGAAAATAGTCCCCAACTGTACTTTGTCGTCTCTTTGTTTCGCAATCGCTAAGGCTTGTTGAAAGAACTCCCGCGCTCTGGTATAATTTCCCAAATTTCGGTAAGCTTCTCCGATTCTATTGAGAGCAACCCCTTCCCCCAATTTGTCGTCGATTTGTTTGGCAAGGAAGAATGCTTGCTGATAGAAGTCCAACGCCTTGGAATACTGTTCCAGATTGTAGTAAACTTGTCCAATCGTGTAGAGAGTTCCTTCTTCACCTTTGCGATCGCCAAGCTCTCTAACAATGACTAAAGCCTGTTGAAATGTCTCTAACGCTTCTCGAAACTGGCTTTTATGAAACTGCTCAAAACCTAGTTTGACAAGCCGCAACACCTCCTCTGCTCGTTGTTGTGTTGTTTGCGCCTGGTTCGTCTGGGGTGATGGAGTCGTTGAAGCCCCACTGACAGTGAATGTCAGGGCAATTACTAAAGTAGCAAGGGTAAAGCATTTGAGACGGTAGAACATCGGCAATTCCTCCAGTATTCCTTGAGTAGAGCGATCGCTCAATTGTCTATATCTCTAAGTACCACAAACGTTATGCAAAGATTTGGCATAAGCAATCAGATCCCCGACAACTTTTACGAAGTCGGGGATCTGGGTCTATGAGAAGCGTTACATTACTGATGGATGTCGTAAACAGTGAGGCAACGACAGGCGCACCCTACTCACTCAGCTTCCCCAATCAACGTAAACGCAGCCCACTGCGAAGGATTACCATACTTTTGTTTGGTAACCAGCATCGCTTTTCTTAAGGCTGTCGCTTTGTCAAGGTTTTGTTGCAGATTTTGATAAAATTGGCTCATCAAAAAAGCGGTAGAATCATCGGAAATTGCCCACAATGAGACGACGACACTAGGTGTCCCTGCGCTAATCAGAGAACGAGATAAACCAATAACGCCATCACCTGTAATGCGTCCGCGCCCAGTATCGCAAGCACTCAAGACAACCAATTCGGCATTCAGTTTTAAATCTAAGATTTCAGAGGCTGTCAATAAACCATTATCGCCCTGATTGACTTTCTTACCCTGAACAGAGCCGTTTGGTGCAAGAGCAATACTACTATTTAAACCTTGGACATCATCAAGTATACCATGAGTCGCAAAATGAACAATGCGTGCAGAAGGTAAACGTTGCAATACTACGGCTTTGGTTGCTTGATCGCCGATCAGGGGTTGGGTTTTGAGTAGAGGTGCGATCGCCATTGCTTCTTTCTGGGCCAAAGAGGTTTGAGGTTAGTTTTACGAAATGTAACTTCACCCGTTGGTTTTATAACCCAAATATAGAGTTCTGATTCTTGGAATTGTTTTTTACCAGCAACTTTGAAATCATCGTAAATAATCGAATATTGAACGAGTGTTGCCTTTTGGACAAGAGCGATTTGTTTTAGCGCCCTAGATATATGCGCTGAAGCGCAACTACAAACCTGCGATCGCTCCCTGACTTGGTAAAGTTGCACCCAAGCTGAGATTGATGACATCAGCACCGCGATCAGCAGCGTAGCCAATGGCTTCGATGTAGGCAGAAGGCGTATAACTACCGTTTAACCCGAACACCCGCACGGGTAAAATTTGAGCATTAAGAGCTACACCCACTACTCCTTCACCATTTTGAGGTTTAGCAGCAATGACGCCACTCACCCAAGTACCGTGAAATTCTGCACCTATTTTATAAGCACGAATATAGGGACGTAAAACTTCTTTGCGTCTGGGCGTTGAGCGTTCCTCAAA
Source organism: Rhizonema sp. NSF051 (assembly GCA_029379265.1). Classification (GTDB taxonomy): domain Bacteria; phylum Cyanobacteriota; class Cyanobacteriia; order Cyanobacteriales; family Nostocaceae; genus Rhizonema. Next base: position 3,846 of record JAQYWN010000388.1, on the reverse strand, counting down.
GTCGGGAACATCAGCACTTACTCTTAATGCCAGGGAAAGTCCCAAAGTGGCAAATTCTCCAGTCGGAATAAATGCAGTTTGCTCGCTCGATTGTCTATATATCTCACCAGCACATAGGTTATGCAAAATTTGATTTATTTATCTATGTCAACGTTGATTTTTGACTACTTTTTTATTAGAGAGAAGAAACTTGGCGTGAAGCGTGCAATGACAGAAGCCGAATTTTTGTCTCTACTGAGATTACAGGCACAGCGTGTTACGAAGCCGTCAGCGACATAAATTAATCTTGTGAGAAATTTCTATAGACTGTCGATTAAAATATTAAGCTAAAATAGCATTTAGCTGTTATTTCTAAGCTAAAATGAGTGTAGCAGAATTATTCCCGACCTTGCGAAATCTGTCTCGTGCAGAAAAATTAAGGGTTATGCAGTTTTTAGTTCAAGAACTAGCATCTGAGGAAGAAGCATTGTTGCTGCAACCAGGAGCTACTTACCATGTGTGGTCTCCATATAATTCCCATGATGCTGCTCAGAAGTTAGCCGTGCTACTGGAAGAAGACAGGCAAGCAAGTGATGCTTAACGCTCAAAGGTTTCCTTTCATTGAAGGACGTGATGCATTCGGCGATCTTGACGCATTACCACAATTACCTATGACATTGACTTACCGAAATTCTATTGTAGAAGTTACAGGATTGCTAGATACTGGAGCTAGCATCAATGTTTTGCCATACACTTTAGGTATTCAACTAGGCTCTGTGTGGGAAGATCTGAACACCTCCGTGCAATTAGCAGGCAATCTAGCACCCGTCGAAGCCAAAGGATTAGTTTTATCAGCCCAAATCGGCAATTTTGCACCTGTGCGATTGGTATTTGCATGGAGTCTTACAGATAATGTGCCTTTACTCTTGGGGCGTATGAACTTTTTCCGAGAATTTGATGTCTGCTTTTACCGTTCCCAAATGGCATTTGAATTGCGTCCAAAGTTATAAGTGGGGGGAGTGTTAAAGGCGGGCGTGCAAGATGTAGTTCATCCATCGTCCATACTTCTACTTCGGCGTCTTGGCGGTTAATTCAAAAAACAATCTTCACGATACATTTAGAATCGCTATATTACCTCCCTAAACTAAAAGCAAACGGCGGTAAAGTTACCTCAATCCCATCCATTAAACTTACACTAACAAGAAACTTCTCATCCCAACTGCCAACAACACGAGTAAACAAATAAGAACCACCACTTTCTTGATTGATTCCTTGTTCTACCAAAATTCCCGTCTCGTCACTCACTCTTAATTTCAAGTTATGCGGTAGATTGTCACCATAAGATGCACCTAACACTAGCAGTAATGTCCATAAATGGGGATCTGATTCTGATACCAAATGCCAAGTCACAGCATACAATCTTAGTTGAAACCCTGCTAACAGCAAATCTTTGAAAGCTGCACGTACCTCCAAAGGAATTTCTAACCCTTGTTGTTGAAGTTGTGATTTAATCGCCGCAAATTCTTCTACAGGCGATCGCATTGCTGTAGCTGGAGCAATAGGCAACAGCACCCAAGAAGATTCCTGTGCCAAATTATCCAATTCATCCCACAACCAACGTCCGACATTTATCGCAGGTTGTGTCAATAATTTAATTAAATCTAATAGGTGATTTTGTAGAGAGGCAAAATTTCGCGTTTCTATAGGTGATGAATATAAATTATACACCCAATTAAGTAATTCTGGACTGGTAAGGACAGCAGTTCCTTGTTCCCAATTTAAAACCTGCCATAATTCGCATTCGGGAGAATTCAGCCGACTTGGTAACAATGCTGTTAATTCATTCTGCATCCCGGAAAGGTTATCAGCTCGTTCTGGCGGTACACAAGGTAAGGAAATTGCCTGTGGTTCTAAACACCGCAGGTATAACAACAAACGATCTATATTATCTTCAAACCAAGTCAAAGGTAGCTGATATGTCCAATCGTCTTCAGGGACTAAATGACTATTTGCCAATCTTTCTGTTAGTTGTTGATAGGACAAAAATTTCTGAACAATGGCGTATTCTTGCTCTTCTAAAACTTCTACTAATATGTAAAAATGAGGAGTAAATTCTGGTAAGTTGATAACTGCTCTAGGGAAAGTGACTTCTTCATCTGTCAGGCTACCAGTGGCAATTAAACAGATTTTAAATTCACCTACTTGTAAATTGCTGACGGCAGAGACAGCATTGGCAACGGCAGGCTGGAAAAGTGGACATCTTTCTTGATTAAGAGTTAGTGATGTCTCTCGTTCTTCTAGCCATTCTTTAAAAGCAAAGAAAGCTAAACTATTCAAGTACGTTTGCCATTGCTGATTTGGATTGATAATTTGATAACTGATTTGGACTGCCTGATTAATTTGCTCAGGTGATAGGGGAATTGCTAATGTAGGTAATCTTTCAAAGTCAAACCACAGTGGTTGAGGATTTGTTGATAAATTAGTCATAGTTCTTACAAAAGAGTGGTGATTCGGTTGGTAGCCATTGCCCACCTTACGAGGTATAAATTTTTAACTGTTCACAAAGTCTTTCTGCGAAATAGCTTTTAGAAGAAGTTTTTTTCGGACTTTGAGCTTCTGCTTCTGCTTGAGAAACTAAGCTCGTAATTTGTTCATTTAGAGCAAGTGTAATTTCATTTTCTAAAGTGGCAAGACGTTCTGTGGTAGAGTAGTCTTTGGCTAATTCGATAACAAGCGATCGCAACACTACCAAAAGCTGCTGTTGAACATCAGTGCGAAATTCCTTAAGTTTCAGCAAGCGAGTCACTGCGTCTTGTGCGCGTAGTTCCAAAAGTTTGGCAATGAGAGCCATTGACATTTGATCGCAATGAGATAAATGGAGTGCTGTTAAGAACTTTCTCGCCTTTTCCTGATCCTTAGATTGTAGTTTTTCTACCCGCGATTGAATCGCTATTCTTAATGCTTGATCTAAGCTAGCTTGAAACTGGAGACGATAGGACTGTAAAAATTCAACTTGTTCCTCCTGTTCCCCAAAGTGAGAATCAACAGAAGGTATACGCTCAGCCAAAGGACTATTATACTCATTCCTAGCATCCAACGATTCTGTAGGGAAAGAACCACGGCGAACATGAATTCGGTACTGTCGCAGACGGTAGGCGAGATATTGCAGTTGTTGCATGACAGTGGTTAAAAGCATCGGATTAGCTTTACCTTCGAGACGTTGGGAGATTTGTTGCAGTTGTTCAGTTGTGGGTGTGGTACATTGTCCTCTAATTCCTAAGGAGCGTTTTTGCAGGCGCTCAGCACGGTAGACAGCGTGATAAGCTTCCAAAAGCTGTTGCGATCGCTTAATTTCCCCTGGTGTCAGAACGTAAAATGTGCCCAAAATTCGCTGTAGCTGTTTTGGTTGAGTATCATTGAGAATTGCCCAATCACTGATTAGATAAACTCCGCACTCCAACAAAAACCGATTGAGCGCCGGATGCTGTTTTACTTTTCTGCTTGTCCAGGTTTTGAGACTGCTTTGTGCTGGGTCAAAATCTTGTAAAATTTGCAAGAGAAAGGAGCTATAGGATGAAGACGGTTGTAAGCTACCATCATCATCAAGGACATATGGCAGTAAGTCACGACAGGTAAACCCATGAGCTTCCCCAAACTGGGTTTCTAATTGCAAGCAAACTTGCTCAATTTCCCAGGAAATAAAACACAGTAAACAGCGTTCTGCTTCTTCACGTCTTTTAATATTGCTAGCATCTCTGAACCAGATTAATAGCTGCTGCTGGATGTCGGCAGAAGGTATATCATTATTATATCTGGAGTTTAGACTAAAGATAAGGGATGATCAAATCACACTTAGAGAATTATGGA
>JAQYWN010000003.1 GCA_029379265.1 Rhizonema sp. NSF051 | reverse complement strand
CCTGCTCCCTGCTCCCTGCTCCCTGCTCCCTGCTCCCTGCTCCCTGCTCCCTGCTATACTTGGCCGAGGAGTGGTTTATTATATTGGTATTCATTTCTGGCGATTCGAGAGTAGCAATCAACTATGAGCCTGTATAACTGCTTTTTAACATACAAATATCAGGTTCCTATAGAATCAAAGAACCTGATATTGATTAAGGTTGGTTGCCAAAACTGTCTACTAACTGAAGCTTGAGACAGAGAAAGCAACAAAAATTAAACCACTTACCAAAATCGTTGCAGTAATTCCCACAATTAGGTAATTACGCTTTTGTTTATCGCTAAGAGGTTCTGCTTGATAAACTTTTGGCTCACGAGCAAAATTATTTAGACGACCGCCTTCTTCAGTTGTATAGGGCATAACTTAAATCCTTATTCATTAAAGTTATTTTAAGTTAAATAAACGTTATTTTTACTCTTACTCGGGGAACAAATTGCGCTCTTCGTAGTTATAAATACTCTACTGGCTCCTCCTGACTCCTTAATTTACTGTTCCACTCAGGGGAGAACTAGCACTGGCGCTGGTTTTCATCGGCATCCTACCTGCAAGGTATGCTAAACGACCGGCAACTGTTGCAAGATTCATGGCATAAGCCATTGCTGGAGGGTTTTTTGCTAATGCGATCGCGCTATTAATCAGTAAGGCATCTGCGCCCATTTCCATTGCTTCTGCTGCTTCGGATGGCCATCCTATGCCTGCATCTACAACTACTGGCACACTTGAATTTTCGATAATAATCTTAATATTGGCAGTTGTTGTCAACCCTTGTCCCGATCCAATAGGGGAAGCCAAAGGCATTACCGTCGCACAACCTACTTCTTCCAGGCGTTTTGCTAACATGGGATCAGCGTTGATGTACGGTAATACGGCAAAACCTTCTTTAACCAGTTGTTCTGCAGCTTGGAGAGTGCCGATAGGATCTGGTAGTAAATACTTGAGATCGGGAATAACTTCTAACTTAACGAAATTGTTATCTTCCTGTCCCATCAGTTTTGCCATTTCCCTACCCAACCGCGCAACGCGAATTGCCTCTTCTGCAGTTTGACAACCTGCGGTATTGGGTAACATCCAAATTTTTGTCCAATCCAGCGCTTCGGCTAAACCTTCGTGTCCGGGGGCTTTTGTCTGTACCCGTCTAACTGCTACAGTGACGATTTGACATCCACTTGCAATGACGCTTTTCTGCATTTCCTCAATACTGCGATACTTACCAGTTCCTGTCATCAAGCGTGATGAGAAAGTTTTCCCAGCTATGGTGAGGGGAGCGTCGGGAATGGGGAATTGAGAGAAGTCCGTTGCGAGTGAAGAGTACTCTGAGCGACTTCCTGTACTCATAACTTCGGTCGATTCTTCCTGTTGAGCAAAGGAGCTTTGAGGAGTGGGGGAGAGTGTGGGCATTATTGTGACGGTAGATGACTTTTTGTAGAAGCGTGAATAGTGGAAAGAGGTGAGAAGCGAGTCAGATTTCTGGTTCCAAATCAAATCGGCAATCAATGCCGCAGTAATGGGTGCTAGGAGAATACCATTGCGGTAATGACCGATCGCAAGGGTTAAATTTTCGCAGCTACTTGTGCCCAGGATAGGTAATTCATCTGGAGTCGCGGGACGAAATCCCCACCACAACTCGTTTATAGGATAATGCTGTAGTTGGGGATATAGCCGAATAGCTCGTTGTAGTAAGCTTTGAATTTGGATGGGCGTATTGTGAGGAGTAAAACCTACATCCTCGTTACTTGCCCCAACAACGATCCTTCTGTCACTTTTAGGTACGATGTAAATATCTTGTCCGTACAATACCCTTGTCAATGGTGAGGAAGGCACAATTTCTGGGACTTGGACACTAAGCATTTGCCCTTTTTTGGGATGTACGGGTAACGGGAGTAACTCGTTTACCCAAGCACCCGTCGCTAAAACATAGTGTTCGGCACGAAAGACTCCAGCATTGGTTTGGACGCCAACCACAACCCTTTGCTGCTGTACAATTCCTTGTACTGTAATACCTTGCTTAAGTTCAACGTTAAGAGACTGAGCCGTACTTAACAATGCCTGTGCTAAAGCACGATTGTCCACTTGTGCATCTTCTGGATACCACCAGCCACCAACCACTTCCGCTCCCAATCCTGGCTGATAGTGATGAATAGCTTCTGTGTCCAACCAGTCAGCAGGGCAGAACGAGGGAGGGAGGGTCTCCCCCTGTTGTTCATAAACTGGTGCTAAAATGCCACAGGGCGAGTATCCAATACTTGAACCACTAAATTGTTCTATTTTGCACGTCCATTCAAAATAGAGAGACTGCGATCGCCAACACAGTTCTTGCATTGCCCCTGCTGGTAGTTTTTCGGCACCTGATGCTAACATTCCTGCGGCAGCATGAGTGGCGGCAGCTTGAAAGTCGCGGCAGAGGACAGTTACATTTGCTCCGCGCAATTTCAGTTCTATGGCGATCGCCAAGCCAATAACGCCGCCACCAATAATTAAAACGTCGCTATTCATTGGAGTCAAGATAGGGAAGAACTCGGAATGTCTCTACGGAAGTTGCTAAGGGGTTTTGTCAGGAATATTTACATCATTGAAAGCAAGACTGTGATGTTCTGAATTTTTTATCGGCAAATAATTTCACTTTTCAATCCACAACTGCTAATTGAAAACGAGTAACTCAAAACCACTACCACAATGCTCGAATTGGTTCGCTCTTCTGGTTTTGATTAGTATCATTTGCGTCATTTGTTTGTGATTGAGAATTTGATTTATTTGAGTTTTGGTTAACATCAGAGTTGATTGATTCAGGTGTTGTGTCGTTTGAGTTATTATTGTTCTGGGCAACACTGCTTGAGTTTCTTTTCTGGGCAGCACTGTTGGTGTTTTCATTTGTCGTGGTCCCAGTTGCAGTGCTATTAACATTAATATTCGCAGGAAGCACTTTTGATGCCTTGTCTACAGGTTTAGGGACTTGGGCAGTTTGTACGCCCAAAGGAAAGTTAATACCCAGCAATGTGCCAAACAATATTGCCAAGCCTCCAGCCATCAGAATAAGTGGTGTCCATCTACCCATATTGTTTTTCTCCTTTATCTTTACAAACTAATTGAGACCTTTGACCCCAAAATGAATCAACTTGTGTCATCACATGATTTAAAACCTAAGTTTAACAGGCAAGCTCGTAGATTTTCTTTAAGATCATGGGGAGCAACACGATCTCGATCTCTTGGCGATTGCCAGTTTTCTTATGAGACTGCACCCTTAACGTAAACTGCACAAGTTATAAAACTGCCCTTTGCTGCCAATTCACTACCTTAGCATCGCCATTGTAGAGGTCAATACCATTTTGCAATAATATTTCCCGTAGATTTGCTCCACGAGTACAATCAGTTGTTTTACCTTGAGCATTTAGCATGACAACAATGTATTCGCCATATTGTAACAATTTATGGCTAACGAGTAAAAATAGTTCATGGGTAATTGAGAATCAGTAGAAGTAATTGAGAATTAGGAATATTTCTTACAAAGAAAGGTAAATGCTTGATATCAGCTATGAGTCACGGAGAGAGGTTCCAATAAAAAATGAGCCATCATCGGATGTAGAGACGTCATAATTGAAGCGTATCTACATTAATCAAAAATTTGTGTCGAGCTGAGAGTAACAAGAACCACAGGGCGTCCATTGTGAAGATAAGAGTGTTTTTATGCGTGAGAGCACAGAGTTGCTTATGCCTTCAGAACGTTCTTTGAAGGTGATTACTGAGTTTGTAGCTGCAGAGTTTAAGTAAGTCGGCGATAAAAAACCTAATTATGTAAAGAAAAGTAAATTTAATAAAAATAGCTCGTAGTCAGATCTCTGGAGCGAAGACAGCAATCTTTCGTTTATTTATGCCGACTTACTTACATTGATAGTCATATTTAACTTTCCATTCACTCCTACTTAAAGAATCCTTAAAAAAGGTAAAATTCACTCAAGATTTTAAGAATAACCTGCTTTACTTAAAGAAGAATTGATGATTTGGGATCAAGCGTCAATAGTAGCGTGATGCACTTTCCGTCATTCGATAACGGAGAACTCACTCTCTACTTTGCTTCAAAGGGCGCTCAGGATACAAAATTTTTTTATAATTCAAAGTTGAAAAATCTCACAAACTTTTCCTTTATCTGAAAACGATAGTGACTTACTTGCTTGATTGTCTCTTTTTCTTAGTTTTATGATAGAAAACTCTTCCCCACAAATGTGGATTTATGACACTACACTTCGAGATGGTATGCAGTGCGAAGGTTTATCGGTGTCGATTGAAGATAAGTTACGCATTGCCCGGAGTTTAGATCGACTGGGAATTCCCTTTATAGAAGGCGGTTGGCCAGGTGCAAATCCCAAAGATGTACAATTTTTCTTGCATCTGCAAGAAGAGCCGCTTCAGAACTCGGAGATTGTTGCTTTTTGTTCAACTCGACGACCTAAAACTGAAGCATCAACCGAGCCTATGCTACAAGCTATCCTTGGTGCTGGCACACGCTGGGTGACGATTTTCGGGAAATCCTGGGATTTACATGTTACAGAGAGTCTCAAGACTACTCTAGCAGAAAATCTCGCGATGATACGAGACACAATTGAGTATCTTCGCACTCAAGGACGGCGGATCGTATACGATGCAGAACACTGGTTTGATGGTTATAAGCACAATCCAGATTATGCTTTACAAACATTAGAAGTAGCGATCGCTGCTGGTGCTGAATGGCTTGTGCTGTGCGATACAAATGGTGGATCTCTACCCCATGAAGTTTCTCAAATTGTCCATTCGGTTGTTAGTCATGTTTCCTCGCTCACGAATCAAGAACAATGGACTAATGACAAAAGCCGATTCCCAATTCCCCAAATAGGAATTCACACACACAACGATTCAGATACCGCAGTAGCTAACGCCCTAGCTGCTGTGATGGCAGGGGCGAGGATGGTACAAGGCACGATCAATGGATATGGTGAACGTTGCGGCAATGCAAATCTCTGTTCGATCATCCCAAATTTGCAATTAAAACTCGGCTACAAGTGTATTGAAAATAGTCACCTCTCTCAACTGACTCAAACCAGTCGCTTTATCAGCGAGGTGGTAAATCTCGCACCTGACGAACACGCCCCCTTCGTCGGACGTTCAGCTTTTGCCCATAAAGGTGGGATTCATGTCTCGGCAGTGGAACGCAATCCCCTTACTTACGAACACATTCAACCAGAACAAATTGGGAATTGTCGCCGGATTGTGATTTCCGAACACTCAGGAGTCAGTAATGTTTTAGCGAAAGCCCGCTCTTTTGGGATTGAATTGGATAAGCAAAATCCCAAAACTGCACAAATTCTGCAACGTCTCAAAACTTTGGAGAGTGAAGGCTATCAATTTGAGGCTGCAGAAGCGAGTTTTGAGTTATTAATGCGTTCCGCTTTGGGAAGTCGCCAGCAGTTTTTTGAAATCAAAGGGTTTCAAGTTCACTGTGACTTAGTGGAGGGGAAAGAAAAGAGTCACGCCCTCGCAACTGTGAAAGTCGCTGTTAATGGTAAAGATATTATAGAAGCGGCAGAGGGAAACGGTCCTGTTGGAGCTTTAGATGCTGCTTTACGCAAAGCTTTGGTGAACTTCTACCCTCAAATTGCTCTATTTGAGTTGACTGAATACAAAGTGCGGATTCTTGATGGACATGCAGGTAGTTCTGCAAAGACGCGCGTTCTGGTGGAATCGAGATCTGGTCAGCAACGCTGGACGACGGTCGGTGTCTCAACTAATATTTTGGAAGCTTCCTATCACGCGGTGGTAGAGGGATTAGAATATGGGTTATTTTTACATTTTTGTGCTATACCAGTGCTGAATGTTTCAAGCTCATAAAATTCGCACCAAACAGGAGGCAGGGAGCGTTATTTGTCATTGATCAAGTTACACCACTCTAAAAATAAGTGTTCTGAGCCCTTTAACTCTCAAATTCTTATTTCGTCGTGTTCTACCTAAATCAGAAGTAGCGACTTCCGCCATTCAGATTTTTCTGTACCAAAGAGTGTCGTTTGTTTCTCAGGGTAATCGTGCGTAAGTCCTAATTTATGAAAAATTTTCCCAGGCTTGAGCAACTACCTGGCTGAGCCAGCGTCGTTGTTGCTGATCTAGCACGCTGTCATCGGCTAGCACTTGGGCTGTTAATTCCTCCAAAGATTGACCCTGAGCGCGGACAATCTTAATAACACCTGCGATCGCAGAAGCAACTAATTCTTCATCAACAGGCTTTTGTCTAAGGGCAACGATTTCTTGAGGGCTGTCTGGGATGGGATAATTCATAGCGTGCGTTTAGAGAAACACAGTAATGATTAATAAACTCGATCTACTTTTAAAATTTCTTTACATAATTCTCATATAACTGATAGGGCGGAGTTTACCTTACTTTAAGCCTTTCTTTCATCTGTCTTAATGAGTAAATTAATTGGAGATTTCCGAAAATAATGAGAGAATTACTTTACATAGAAATCCCTACTCCCGATAAAGCTACTGTCTGTAATTGGTTGCAAGCAGAGTTTGAACCAGGAACGGGAGAAAAAGAGCTTACTTCAGAAGGCTTTCGCCTAAGAGTATCTAAAACTACAAATAAACAGGAGAGGGTTCCGGAAAAATTACCTGCAGAACTTTCCTTCTTCGTCTGGTCAGTACAGCGGACTACCTATTTAAAAGTATTTCGTTGGGCAGAGAAACCCTTACCAGGAGAGCAGCAAATCCTCCTGCGTCTGATGACTGGCATCCGTAACCGCTTTCCTCATCACTACCCCGAACCACCAGCGATTGATTGTGCTGACGTATCAATTTTTACTTCTCTTGCCCCCTATTACCCCCTCACCGTTAAATATTTTCAGAAAATGCCTAACGGAGAATACGATCTAGCGCGTGTCTACTGGTGGGAGCAACGATGGCGAGAAGGTGTCCGGAATCCCCAGAAACCTCGACAAGTCGTTTTTTCCCACCCTGAAGACATCAGGGAACAAGGAAGCAATTCTTCTCCTTTGTCTCCTCCTGTCTCCTCCTCTCCCCAATTTGACCTAATTTACGTCGGTGGCGCACTTGGTGTCATTCATGCCGCAGTCATGGCAAAACTAGGATATCGAGTGCTATTGATAGAAAGATTACCCTTTGGGCGGATGAATAGGGAATGGAATATTTCCCGTGATGAGATTCAAAGCTTGATTAATCTGGGTTTATTCACCTCTGCTGAAGTAGAATCGATTATCGGACGGGAATACAAGGACGGATTTAACAAATTTTTTGATGCTTATATTGACGATAAGTTAAAAGCACCTGTCTTACACACTCCTACTGTATTAAATTTGGGTTTGGATTCTGAGAAACTACTGCGATTATTGGGGCAAAAGCTCCGAACTGTAGGTGGTGAAATCTGGGATGAGACAGAATTCATCCAAGCAGACGTAGAGAAATCACAAGTTGTCATTAATGTCAAACATTTACCAAATAAAATCAACAAGCAAGTCAGTGGACGACTGCTAGTAGATGCGATGGGAACTGCTTCACCGATCGCCTGGCAATTGAATGGAGGGCGTGCCTTCGACAGTGTTTGTCCAACGGTGGGAGCAGTGATTGAACGTGGATTTGAAACTGGGGTATGGGATTCCCAATATGGAGACGTTCTCAATAGCCACGGGGATATCTCGCGGGGACGGCAGTTAATATGGGAATTGTTTCCCGGAGCAAATGAAGAACTGACAATTTATTTATTCCACTACCATGAAGTCAATCGTGAAAATCCCGGCTCCTTACTGGAGATGTACGAGGATTTTTTCTCGATTTTGCCAGAGTATCGGCGGTGCGATCTGGACAAGCTGGTGTGGAAAAAGCCGACATTCGGGTATATTCCAGGGCATTTTAGTGTAGGGAGTAGCGATCGCACTGTTGCTTTTGATCGCCTGATAGCAATTGGTGATGCTGCATCACTTCAGTCTCCCTTAGTGTTTACTGGCTTTGGTTCCCTAATTCGTAACCTGGAACGTCTAACAACCTTATTAGATACTGCTCTCAAGCACGATCTCCTAAGTTTCCAACATTTAAACCGAATTCGTGCTTTCCAAAGTAATGTTTCAGTGACTTGGCTATTTTCCAAAGGAATGATGGTTCCCACTGGAAAATTTTTACCACCCCAAAGAATTAATGCCATGCTCAATACCTTCTTTGGGCTCTTGGCTTCCGAACCTACAGAGGTGGCAGATAATTTCATCAAAGATAGATTTGATTGGTTTACCTTTAACCGTTTAGCATTAAAAGCAGCTCGTAAAAACCCGGCGTTACTACTGTGGATTTGGCAACTTGCCGGTTTTAAGGATTTGCTGCGGTGGCTAGGTAACTACTTTGACTTTGGTCGTCATACCCTGATCCGTGCCTTGCTAAGAGGATGGTTTCCCAGTTTTCTTAGCCGAAAACAGTCATGGTTGGAACAGCATCATCCAGCTTTATGGCTCAGGCTGTTAGCTATTAGCTACGCTCTCAATACAGGTACGCATCCTCAATATTTGAAACAGGAATTAGGAGACAGGAGACAAGACTCAGGAGTCAGGAGACAGGACTCAGGAGTCAGGAGTCAGGAGATGTAGAGACGCACTGCAATGTGCAAGTTCTACAAAAGCTAAGAGTTAACGATTAGCTGTTACTCCCCGAAACGCTCGTCTAAGATGACCGATGCAATTTCTTCTCCCCCAAGCCCCCATTACCAAGAGAGGATATCCCGTCCTCTCTACTTCAACGGCGAAAATTTGGTAGTTCAACAAATGCCAACGACTTTCGCCGTTTAGGTGGACGTTGTGGATAAACGATTGGTGAGGGCGAGTTGACGTCACTGGAGTTGTCACTAAACGAGCTTTGGGGAGAAGTCGTCTCTGTGGACATTTCTGACCAATAGTCGTCTGAATTCTCATTCTCAAAGTTCTCAGAATTCTTTTGATTGAGAGTCACAACTTCATCTTCTGAGTTCTCAGTATCTGGGATAGATGTTGCAAAAGTTTCCCAAATAGGCTGCTCGACAGAATTATTTTTTTCGCTTTCTTCTTCTCGATTTGGAGGGGGTGGTGATGTGGATGCAGGCTGGGATCTGAAAAACATTTGAATGACACTATCCAGTTGCTCGTCTAAGTTCCCTGATATTGTTGGTGAAGCGGCTTCTGGTGTTGTTGAGCCATCAATAATTTCTGGTGCAACGGCTGGTGGGGTTGGTGTTAAAGTGTCTTCAATATCTGACGCCAAGCTGCTGTCAAAGATAGGACAATTCACCTCCTGTCCCAAATCTTCTGGCTGGTTTGTCTGTTGAAGCGCAATTCCATCTGAGAGATCATCCTGTTGGTGTGCGGGTGATGCTGATTCCTCATTTGTAAAACATTCTGATTCTACTGACCAAGGTTGAATCGTCTGGGTATTGGAAAAAGAACTAGCTCTTTGTGAGTGTCGTGGTTGCTTCAGCCCATAATCGTTTAAGGAATCATAACTGGGTAAAGGTGTCTCTAGACACTTGTCCAAAGCTGCCTTAAATTGTAGAGTCTGACGTTGTTGTCGCATCAGCCTAGTACGTAGCTCTCGACACGCACTTTCTGATTGCGATAACTGGTGAGACTGTTCTGTATAGTTAGATTGAATGAGGGCACATTCCCGTTCCAACTGTGCAAGGCGTTGTTGGCTAATTTCTAGCTGTGCTTTGTAAGTTTCAACTGTAGTTTCCTGACGTTGAACAGTTTGTACGGCAGTTTCTAACTGTTGGAATAGGGAGTTTATTTGCTCTTGAGCTGCGGCTAGTTCCTGTGTTTGTTGGTTGAGGAGCGACTCTGTGACACTCGAGCGTTTTTTTTGCAGTTGTAAAGCTTTTTCCGACTCCTCTAGTGTATCTGTGAGATCTTCGACTTGCTCGTACAAATTGTTGTTGGCAGAACGCAATTCTTCGTTTAATGCCAACAGTTTGTTGAATTCAGAATCAATTATTGCTTGTTTTTCACCATCAGGCTCTGCCACCCAATCCTGCTGAGGTGAACTCCGTTGTGGTTCACTCTCATACTGCGTATTTTCCGCTGGTGCTAATAGCGGTAATGCCGTAACCATATTTTCATTAGGCAAAACTGAGTAAAAGGGACAGCTTGCCTGCTGCTTGGTTTTTAGCGAATTTGTAGTCTTGTCTGATTTAGCAACAGCCCTTTGCTTAGAAGTGTCAGTTTCGTTCATTCCTCTTCACCCAACAGCTAGCAAAATTACATACCTAATGCTGTCTTATCAAAATCTACTTGATAAGGCAAGGGTAACTCCACCAGTTTTAACACTTGCTTTAAAAAATCTTGACCAAAAAGCACGTAACAGACAAGATTTTTTTAAATTCAAAGAGTTTGCTTTTAACCTCATATTCCGCCCATTGTTGATTAAATGAACCGTATTGAGGCGCTACGGGTTGACGATCACGCTTGCCGCAAATTTTACCATGCACTGGTCATATACACTAAAAAGCGCTGGCTATCAACCTTTAATTCTGCGTTTTTCAGTTTCAAGGCAGCAGAAAATTATAGCTACGTGTTTACACTTAAAATAAAATTGTACAATACGCCTAAGTATAAAGATATCTGTAATCGCTACGATCAATCGCGTATACAAGGATAACTAGAAGATACATTGCTCTAAATATGAGGAGCGGAGAAACTCTTGGAAGTTACAAAGAAAGGCATTCGGCTGAAAGTAAATTTTCGTGCATATCCTACATTCGTGTGAGTATGTATTTCGATGTGAGATTACCACTCCTAGGCATCCATAGCCTTCAGGAGTACTGTTTTGGTGAATGCCACAAGGAAAGCACGCGGGATCATAGCACCTGTGCATCACTTCGGAAACCAAAAGCTCTCCTTGCTTTAGAGAGCTTGCTCCCTTGCAATAAAGCCAGTATTACTTAACGAGCCAAGACGATTTTTGAATTCAAAGCGATCGGTATTAGCACTTGACTCTTTTCTACTACAATTGGATGCAACTTTGTATCTACAAATAACTTTTGAAATAAACACTCCGTATTGCTTCCATTTCTCCCTTGGGTAAAACGCATTTTAACTTTATAATTTCAGGAAATACTTGCCAATGCCTTATATAACATCCGCTAAGGAAATGAGTTATCTTGTTACTGAATATACTAAAGCGACGACTTTATGGATAGACACAGAAGTCGCTGACTATCGAAGTCGTCAACCAAGATTGTCACTGATTCAGATATTGGACGATCCAAAAGATTTAAGTGGCGATCGCATCTACCTTTTGGATGTTCTAGATAAACCCGGTATCGTGACTGATTTTATTGACAAAATTATAGTTGATCCAGCTATTGAAAAAGTTTTTCATAATGCTAGCTACGATCTGAAACTTCTAGGAGGTAGCAAGAAAGCCAACAATATAACTTGCACTTTAGAAATGGCGAAAAAGTTTCCTTACTATATCTTGCCATTGCCAAACTACCAACTAAAAACTCTAGCCACAGAGATTTGTCATTTCCAAAATATAGATAAACAAGAACAAAGTAGTGATTGGGGACGGCGACCTTTAAGTGAAGAACAAAAAGAGTATGCTTACCTAGACTGCATTTATCTTGCTCAAGTGCATCTGCGTCTGGTAGAATTAAGCAAAGAAATGAATTCCGATCCGGCAACAGAAAACCTAACATTACTTAGTAACAAATATAAACAGCTTGAGCAACAGTGGAAACTGTTGAACTCAGAATTTGAGCATTTGCAAGAGCAAATTAAAAAAGCTATGCAGGCTCAAAGTGTATCGGAAACCATTGACTTCAAACTGAATTCATATGAACGAAAAACAGTGAAGGTATCGTTTACAGAGCTAACAAGGCTAGTAGAAACCCAAGACATTAATTTAGATTTTCCCATTACACTGACTCAGAAACTCCAAAAAGATCTAGGTGAAAATCTTGAACAACTGTCTGTAGATATTGAAAAAACGACGGCTTGGCGACTAATTTCTAAAACTCAAGAAAGTGACTTTGAAGATGATTAGATTGTCATCAAGGGTGGCAAAAGCTTTATATAGAACTACACTAATTCTCTTTGTATTGATCGCAACTGTTTCCTGTGCCAAGAACAAAGATGTATTAGTGACAGAAATAGGAGTGAGTTCTCCTAAGGGTTCAACATCTAAACCAACCAAAGCTAAGGATTTTTACGTTCAAGGTCAGCAAAACCATATTAAAGGAAATCAACAAGGCGCGATCTCATCCTACACTAAAGCGATTAGCCTCAATCCCAACTTTGCTGCCGCATACAATAGCCGAGGACTTGTCCACTTTGATATGGGGGACAAGCAGAAGGCAGTAGACGATTATAGTGAAGCTCTTCGTCTCAATCCTAACGATCCTATTGCTTACAATAACCGAGGAGATGCTCGCGCTGCACAAGGAGATAGAAATGGGGCAATAGATGATTATGAACAAGCTATTCGCCTTGCGCCCAACTTTGCCCAAGCTTATAATAACAAGGGCAATGCTCATGCCGCTCAAGGAGATAGAAATGGGGCAATAGATGATTACAGTCAAGCTGTTCGCTTGAATCCCAAGTATGCTGTTGCCTATAACAATCGAGGGAATGCCCGTGCGGCACAAGGCGACTTCCCAGGGGCGATCGAAGATTATAACCAAGCTATTCGCCTTAATAGAAGTTTTGCAGCAGCCTACAACAATCGCGGAAATGCCTATGCTGCCCAAGGAGATAAGCAGGCGGCGATCACTGACTTACAGCAAGCAGCAAATATTTTTCAAAAACAGAATAACCAGCAATTATACGAACAAGTTATAGAAAATCTAAAAGAGATTCAATAACCTAGAGATGTGCCTAGCTGACGACTGCGAGCATAGGCGATCGCCATCACTAAACAAATTGTTACCAATGCCATGAATGTCAACTCAATAAGTCCTTGACGTATTGTGAGTCCCAGCCATACCCAAATTATCCACGAACACGTCTCTAAGAGGCCTAAAAAAAAGTCGGCTCGGCTGTTTTGCCGCCTCTGAAACATATCTAACAGACGAATTGGGCGAGAATTCCACAGACTCAAGAGAGCGGAACAGGTTGTGGCTGACAAAAAAATCAGCAGGGAAATCAACCAAGGTTCACCTTTAACCATGAGAATGAAGAACAGTGGTGATAGCAGTAACCAGACTGGGAGCAAAGCTGCTAGTAACTTCATGCGACGCAGTCGAGTCCCATTTACAGGACTCGATTTGAGTAAGTCTGACGCTTCTTCTCCGGCAACACAGATAATAGTCAGTGTAGATGTCAGAACTCCCCCAATCCCTATACTTGCCAGTGTCACAAAAGTAGAAATGTCGGCGATTATACCATTCTTTCCGCGCAGCACAACCGTAACTGCTGGGATCAGAAACACAATTTGTAAGAAGATTCGTGAAAGTAAGTAAGGGTTGCGCCAGATAACTCGCCACTCTTTAAAAAGGACGACACGGTTGAAGCCAGTAGCGAAGTGAGTTACTTCGGTGGAACGCAGTTGTCGATGCTTTTGAGTCAAGGACTGTTGCGTACCCGTGATGAAAGAGCGATGCAAGGTTTCTACCGCTACCCACGTCAACATTCCACTTATCAATAGTGTGAGCAGTACGGATAGGGGATCAAAGAAAATAGCTTTGGCGGGGAACCAGATCAAGCTACCTGCACTTAATGCCCCTTTGGCAAACCAAAGCTGTAAATGGTTCCAAATAGCTTTATTATTGAAACTCTGATCTTCAATCAGGTAGGGTATTCGCAAAGCTAAAAACACCAACGCCGAGAGGAAAGCTGTGAGAACCTGAGTGAGAGTTCGGGCTGATCTCGCTCCAATCAGACGAACTAGCTTTATAGTTAGCAGCATTGCTATACTTGTCGCTGTCAAGGAAATTCCAATCAAAGCTGGGTAAAGTCCCAGAAGTTGCGGAATACCTAAAACAACAGCTATAAGGCTGACAGGAACGACGAATAAGCTAAAACTTAGGAAAATTTCTAAGGCGATCGCCACGAAGCGACTGGCGAAAATGACTTTACTAGAAACAGGAGAAGATACGAGCAGATCCAAATCCCCTCGTTCAAACAAAGCAACTAAGCTGTATCCCATTGCCATCGTTAAGGCGTAACAAAATCCCAACAGCCACACTCCCACAGCGAGCCAAATGGCCAGATCGGGAATAGTGCCAAATATTACTGATTGCCGAACATTTCCTAAGGAAAACCACAGAGAAACAAACAAGCCTGTAAACAGTAGACTCAAAATCGTTGTGGCGATCAATACAGCAGGTTTGCTGCTAATTTCACGCCACCACAAACGCAGTTCGTGGCGAAGCAACCAAGGTAATGTACCGACTCTCATATAATTTGTGTAGAAATTGCATAGCTATTCGTGAAATTGTCATTGGTTATTTGTCATTTGTCACAAACGACCAAGGACAAAGGACAAATGACAGTCTTAACGCAAAAAAGCTCTATATAGAAACGCATTAGTTTGTGACATCTTCTCGATCCTGAGTCAGTTCTAAAAAGACTGTTTCCAAAGAGCCACCCGTATCACCGCTTTGTGTCCTCAGTTCGTCGAGAGTTCCCTCTGCAATCAACTGCCCGTGATTGATAATACCAATACGCTGTGCCATGCGCTCAGCAATTTCCATGATGTGGGTAGTTAGAATAACCGTGTTGCCCTGTTGGATGTAGTCTAAAAGCATGTTTTTAACTAAGCGGGCAGCAGCTGCGTCCAATCCAGTCAGTGGCTCATCTAAAATAATCACTTTGGGTTGGTGAATTAAGGCACCAGCTAAGGCAAGTTTTTGCTTCATCCCCCGCGAAAAGGTTTCGCTAAGATCGCCTCTGGTATCCCACAAATTAAGTTGTTTCAGGAGTTCTTGAGCATAACGTTCAGCTTTTTGGGCGGAAATTCCCCAAAGTCCAGCGATAAACTCCAGATATTCCATCGGGCGCAATTTACCATAGATTAACGGTTCATCGGGTATATAAGCTAACAATTGCTTGCCCGCGTTGGATGCTCTTGTGATACTGTGTCCTAAAATAACCGCGTCACCACTATCTGGTTGCAGCAATCCGGCAACCATCCGCAATGTTGTCGTTTTTCCAGCACCATTTGGCCCTAAAAGAGCATAGAACGAGCCTTGGGTAATCTGTAAGCTGAGATTATTGACGGCTTGATGAGAACCGTAACGTTTATTAAGAGTTAAGAGTTCGAGTGCGAGCATCATTCTTGTTGTACTAGCAACTTACGCTATTATGAGCGATCGCTCGAGTCAAGTTGCCTTTATTGGAGTGCGAAGCGCTGACGCGCCGCTCCGTTCGCCCTTGGCGTCTCCCCTTGGGAGAAGATCGCCTCTACCACGAAATCTCTACGTATAATTTTGTCATTCATCCGGCAACGTGGTAGATAGTAGTAGTACAGACAAACTATGCAATGACCAGAATCCCTTTTGACCAACTATCTAAGCAATTTCTTGAGGAATTCCTAACTCCCTTAGGCACAGTAGAGAGAAGTCACCGAAGTTCCAGGAGAGTCACGCTTTGTTGATATTTGGTTTGTACCATCACCGCAGCCTGTGACTCAACCTGTAGTCTTGGGCAAAAATTAGGGTGGACATTGCCCATCCTAATTTTTGCAAATGCCCTCTGCCTTTCTTTGGTCAAGAATGCTCCTCAAGAATCAGTGTAGAATCAGCAGTACGCCCAAACTCTTCAGGTGTATATTGCAGATGAACCTCAGCCCCAGGATAGATGAAAGTTCCAGGAGTGACAGAACGCACTAAGTAATGAAGGTGATAAACTCCAGGTTCGAGATGATCTGCATAAGCGACGATGCGATCGCGATAGATTGTCTTGAACCCGACTTCCCAGTTGTCGGCTTTTGCCTGTAATGCAGGAGTAGACGTTTGAAAACTTGTATCCACAGCCTCAAAGCCGGCAGGAAGGGGATCGCTGATGACGACATGTTCTACGGGATGATCGGCGATAATTTCCAAACCAATATCATACACCTGTCCACTTGGTAAAGATAATGGTTTATCAAAGGCATAAAGACCTATTCTTTGTAGCATTTTTTCACCGACGCGACTAATGTCCCGTGTGACTCGTAAACCGTTAAACCTCCCCGGTTGATTTCCCTGCAAGCGGTAGCGATAAGCCGCTACATAGTGTAATTCACCAACTCCTGATTTTTGCAGCAGGAGATCGTGATTACCACGCGGTAACTCAGCTATCGGGACTTTCACCTCTAAGTTGGAATTGCGATCGCTCATCAATCGCTTCTCTCCCAGCTTTTTACCAGCCAGTTGCACTTTAGCAACAAAATTTGGTGGTGTGGGTTGCAGTTTGGCGTATTCTACCAAAGCTGTCAGCGCTTGAGCATTATCATAACTTGTTTGCCATGTGCCATCTCGACGGAGTGCCAGTAGACTTTGCAATAACTTATCGATCACGAATGGTTGAGAGTGTTGGACAATAAACAAACGTATTGCCTGTGCCTGTGCGCTTGTTTGCGAACTCATCCACTCCCAATTCCGAGGTAGACTCACAACTGCCCTGGCACCACTTTCATAGACATTTTGTTGCAACTGATTCAACAGTTGTTTAGATTCATTCTGCCATTCGGGAAACTCAGATAGATATCGCGCCAGTTTCATCTGAGTTACTAAATCGAAAGCATCGCGTTGACGATAAATATCTGCCAAAAAACTATTGCGCTTTTCTCCCAATTCTGACAATGCCATCAAGGCATTCAATTGCAGTTGATTTTTACACAGTTGCTGTTTGCAAAACTCAAATTGTCCGGGATTTGCCAAGACTTTCTGCAAATAAGTTTTGAGGTGAGATTTCATTCCTGCATCTACTAAACCAGGAAACACCTGAGTTGCTTTAGCCAGAGACTCGGCTGCATAGGAAGAAATCCAAGGATCTGACTTTTGTTGCCCTGGAAACGCGGCAAAACCACCATCTGTGAGTTGGAGTTTTTGCAATTGTTGAAGTGCTTGGTTTGTTTGTTTGAAGATGCTCCCTTTATTTCCATCTCCCCATTTCTGAGACAGAGTTTGTAAATTGGCAGCAACGATTAATTGACTTGCAATTGGTTCTGTGAAAGGTAAGTCATTTTTCTGTAAAACCTGTTGTGCTGATGCTGTTATTTCTGGGATTAAGGTACTTGCTAATTGAATATCTAAACCTCCTCCATCAGAAACAACATTTTTCTCGACATTCAGGGAAATCTTTACCTGATTTTTAGTGACACCAGTTTCTACAACTTGTTCTGTTATTTCTCGTGGTGGCTTAATCTCTAAAGGCACTTCAAATGCATCTGCTGTTGTCTGATTCAATTGAGTGGTAAAGCGGATCTGACTGACTCCGACACTGCCTGCTATCATCGGGAAGCGATAAGCGCGAGTTGCGGATTCAACTTTAGTCGAGATGTTGCAAGTTGCTTCAGTGCAATTTCCACCAAACTTCACTGTACCACTGAGTTCACCACGAATTGTGAGATTTCCTGTCTTATCGGTATTATTAGTGACAGATAAACCAGCATTCAAGCGATCGCCCGTCCGCGCAAACTGTGGTAGAATGGCACTGGTGACTAACGGCTTCGTTGTGACAAATGTGGTATCAGAGTTGCCAAAACGTAAATTTCCATCTGTAGCGATCGCCATCACCCGCCATGTCGTCAAGTCGTCGGGTAGTTTAAAAGTGACTTGTGCCTTACCTGTAGCATCGCTAAGAACAGATCCATTGTAGTAAGCTAAAGCCTGAAAATCTTTACGGATACGGGTACTTGCTGCACCAGCAGACAACCCCCCGCCATAACCCCAACCTTTGCGTTGAGTTAAAGTTTGTTGTTGTAAGACGACATTTCGACGGTTATCACTAAAGCGGGTGGCGATCGCCTGTTCAGCATAAACTGTCTTCACCAAATCTGGTGGACGATAACCAGATAGTTGCAGTATTGCCTCATTCACCACGATGACGGTAAACTGTCCTTTGGTCGGATTCCCTTGATAATCTTTGAGTTCCAAGTTTAATGTTTGTTCTGCACCGGGTAAGAGAGAAGGTTGCGTTGGGGTAGCTTGTACTTTAAGATACTTATCATCCAAGTTGACCTTTAAAGGTGCAAAGCCAATCCGTACTAAATTATCTAAGTTTCCGGGTTCCAGTTGGTTGAGAGGTTTACCCTGTCGTACCAAGACAGCTTGTACTGCTGCATTTGGCAACATTTCCGGGGTGACTTGAAATTGAACCTGTGGTGCGCCTCCCTTAACTGGAATAATTTGTTGATAGAGAGGTTTGTCCTTAACCACAGCAAAGTACAATTCTCCTTCAGGGTAGGGTGATTGAATCAATGCAGTTGCAGTTTCGCCAACTTTCAGTGTTGTTTTGTCAAGTTTAATTTCCAGGCGATCGCGTTCTTCCGAACCCCAAAATACTGGACTTTCACCAGTTACCCAAATTTGCAAATCTGTTGCACTTGAATCGTCCTTAGCATCACTAAAATTAGCTCTAATACGGTAAGAACCAGATTCTTTCGGTGTGAGCATAACAGATTGAGGAGTACTGGCAGATGTAATTTCCGCTTGTGCCACTGTCTTGTACTCAACTTGATTTTTCGGCGTCTGACTTCCTTCTACCAACTGAGTGACACTGCTATATTTCATCTGTTGCAATTCCAGACGCAGCTTTTGCTCAGGGAGTACTTTGCCAGTGAAATCAGTGGCGATCGCTTCTACTGGAAAAGTGCCAGCAGCAACAAAATGGCTTTTCAACCCGATGAGGCGATGACTTGGCAATGCCGTCAACGTTTGTGAATTTGCCACAGATAGATGAGACGCATCCTCAACTTGAACATCGACGCGGTAAGTCATCGGATAAGGCAAATCCTCAGCCACCGTCACCGTTTGATGACTTTGACCGTCCGAATCAAGTTTAGCATTAGATTGCAGGACATCACCAGGTACAGAAGGCGTTTCCTCGGGCCAAAACCACTTTCTACCAAAACTAAACTCCTCCCAACCTTTAGGGATAAAATCAATCTGCTGCCGCGTCACAAAATATTTAGCATTTCCTCCTGCTACTGGAGAACCAAATAAATAATGACTCGTTGCTTTCGCCTCAACTTTATCGTTAATCAAGGCAAATTCCCGATCCAGAGCGAGTTCAACTTTGAAATTAGGAGGTTTAAACTCAGCAACACGAAACTCCCCAGATATTTCTTGCCCGTTTTTGCCCTTTGCCTGAACAGTATAGTAGCCCAAACGTTGATTATTGTTTATGGGTAACTGTAGAGAAAACGTACCAAATTCATTCGTGGTTTGCGTTCCTAAATCAGTCTTTTGCCCATTTGGATCGACGAGAGTTAATTGGTAGCTGGTATTTTTCTCCTGCAGAAGGTTGCCATTTTGCAAGTAGTCGGCAAATCCTGTTAACCAAGCTTTTTCTCCTGGTTGATACAACTGTCTATCAGAGAAGATTACCCCACGCGATATCGGCTTACCATCTTGCCAGCCGGCATCTATACCGTAGCCATAACTTCCACTATACTCCTCAGTGCGAGCAAACGCCCAATCTTGATTTTCACGAGCAATGACTAATAATTTCGCTTCTTTCACAAAGCTTTGATTGCCTCCAAAACAGGAACGCAAATTCTCGCGAGTCGCCATGAAAGTCCCATTATCATCAGTTTTCCCAGATGCACAAGGGATAGGTTGAGGACGAGTTTTCGCTTCTAATTGTGATTGATAGATGGCGATCGCTCCAGCTTTTACAGGTGTGCCATCTGCCAGATGATGTACTCTAATCAATCCTGAATCTGGAAACCACTGTGTAAACACACCCAAATTTGTCAGTTGAACCACACCATATGTCGTCGGTTCCCGCCACAGTTCTTTACCATTCTCCTGATAAGTGTTCGTGCGTGCTTGCACCCCATACGCTAACATCCCTGTAGATGTACCAAGTTTTTGCTTTAAAGGCACAGTTACATCAACTTGCTGGTTTTTCTTGGCTGATATCTTAAAGCTTTGCCACTCAGTTGGTTTGGGTAATAAATCATGATTATCTCCCTGAGGATAAGCGGAATCGAAGTAAACTAAATCTGTTGGTTGAATGACTTTATACGCTGCTTTATACTTGGATTCAGGTAAATTAACTGTATTGATATTAAGTCGTAAATCTTGAGCAGCCGGGAAGATATTCAAACCATCAGGAACCGCAATATTGCCAGATAAATCTCCTGTATCATACTTGAGTGCGATCGGCTTACCCAAAGTCTGCCCAAACTTATCTTTAAGATTCGCACCGATATTAATTGTATAAGTCGTTCTAGATGCTAAATTCTCAGGAGAAAACCCAATAATTGCATCTTCATTATTAACTTGTAAAATTTGAGAAACAGGTTTTGATATCGGACTAATTTTAATATTATCAATCGCTGATTGTGCTACTAAACCATTATTAAACTCTAATTGCGGGGTGCCTTTAACAAATCGTCCTCCGCTCTCACCCGGCTGTCCGGAAAAAGTTATTCCTTTAAATGTTAGAGGTGCATAAGTTGTCACTTTACTGACAAACTCTTTCTCACTAAGCAAATTACCATAAGCCGGACGTATTCCGGGAACAAAAGCTAAGCGATAATTGGTAGCTTTTTGAAGATTGCTTTGTGGAATCAGGTTATAAATCCAATCGCGTTGTGAAGAATCAAATTTTTCCGAAGGCTCTTTGTTTTCAGGCAGCTTGTCTTCTTTTACTAACTCAGTATGAAAGCGTACATTCTGATTTTTACCTTCGGAAATGAGATGTAAATGTTTTTGTAATGAAGCTAAATCAAGCTTGACATTCGATGTAAATTGTAACTTTGGTTGTATATTGATTGGTTCGACTTGAGAATCTTCAATCGGATTTTTTCCGGGCAAATGAGTCAAATTGATCGGTTCGGTATTGAAAGTCCAAGCTAAATCTTTGGTGAGACGGTGGTTTTTTAAATCGGCTAAATCAGCTTTGAGAGTAACTTGAAATCGCGTTGCTTTTGGGAGAGCGCGATCGGCTTGAAATCCCACCATACGCGGAGTCAAAAATCGAAAATGACCAGGGATGCTAGGTATAATTTCAAACTTTTGTAATAAATTCTGCTGTTCTGGATTATCAAGACTCTCAACTGGAATTAAAGCGTCTTTAAACCGGATGCGGATTTGGTTGAGAGGTTCAGCAGATCCCATAGGACTAATTTGTTCAATCCAGTCTGGTAAATTCGGAAGACTTAGTGGAGAAACGTTTGGCAGTCTTTCTTTACCTGGGAGGATACTAACTACATTACACCCTGCTATTCCCATCACAAGTGATAGGATAAGCAATAACTGCATGAAAATCTTGATAAACATGCTGACCGTAACCTGGAATCTCTAAAGCTGATTTAGATAAATACCGAAATTCGTTGGCTGATTCCGGAAAATTGCTACCAGGTTAACGAACTACTAGGAAGAATACGGATTTAACCGCAATAGACTTGGGCAGCGCGTTGGCTCGCTGTGTGCTACAGGAGGATATCTCACTGTCATCATAATGCCCAATCGCATGTACACAAGTGATTAGTGATATTATAAGAGGTAAAAACACTCTATCAAGTTTCACAGTACCATAACCTGCAGGACCTACATAACTGTCACAGGCGGGCGATCGCCTCATACCTTCGCTTGAAGGAGATAGCGAAAAATAGCAAAACCCTTATCCTCCGGCTTCTTTGCGTTGGGCGACTTGGAGCGTTCGTCGGTACGGGAAACTGTGTAGGGTACGGTTGTTCGCCCTTATATTATTTGTGGAGATGTCTATGATGAATTGCTAGACAGCCTGCAACTCAAGCTTTTTTAATGTTTAATTCTGCAAAGATGACTATCGTACCCTTACACCAAGCTTTTCATCCCAGTGGAGGGGTGATTGTAGTTTTTGCAGGGGTGATTCGGGAATTTCGCCTACAGACACTCCATATTTCCAATTTGGCGGACAGATAGCAATATAACGTGCGTACCCTCCCAAACCACCTTTAAATTTTGGATATCCAATTGCTACAAGTGCACCTGTTTCAGGGACTTGATCGAGATTGGTTACACCTTCTGCTTGGGTATATCCGTTCTTCAACAGCCAGGCTTCTCCTTCCAAGGTAGGGGTACTATCTGTATCTAGCGGTTCGTGTCCATGAAATAAAATTTTGCGTTGCAAGTGTAGAAATTTAAGTGCTTCTAGCTTGACTCCCGGAAACTTTGTTCGACTGGCGATTTTTGGGTCGGACCATTGCTTAGACCAATCAGAGCGGATAAATACGACTGAACCTTGGGGAATTTTACCATGTTTTGCTTCCCAATCTTGAATATCTTTAACAGTGAGGTGATAATTGGGGTCCCTCGCTACCCGATCTTGGATAGGAATCACCACTAAGGGACGAACAGCAAAAGTTGGAGGTAACTCATCAATCGCTGGATAGTCAGGGTTCCAGTGAGCAGGAGGATCTAGTTGAGTTCCTAATTGATCTGTGGGTAAATTATAATGAGTCGCTTCAAAGCTGTCTTTATGATAAGTGTAAGGAATTCCTGTTTTTGGGTTGACACTCGCCTCAAATTTAGGTGCAGCAAATCCTTCCCATACAGGCATACTAGGGGTAATTGTATGAGTTAAGTCAACGTACTTAGCGCTTTCAAGTGACTGTTGATAAACTTGCCACAAAGAGGTTTGCACACGAGGTTGGGCAGCATTAGCTACTAAAGAGGCAATAAATGTCAAGATTAATAAATTAAAAATTAACAGCCTTTTCATAATTTCATAAGTACTCGCTCTCATCGTACAATCTAATCTAATATCAAGTTTAAAGTTGTCATCTCAATCAATCGGGATGTTTGATAGACCGGAAGTAGAATGATGAGTACTTAGGAATTTTTGCAAGTAAATTGTATCAGATATGGCATTTCAACACTGCCGCCGCTTTCACCCTCCTTTGCTATATCTTGCCAGTTATTCGCATAGGGCTCTCTAGAGAGGGACATCTTTCTCGCCATAGATTCATGACTTAAAACACTTGTTCATGACTTTACCAATTTATTAATAATGTTGCAACCATTCGTTTAAAAGCTAAGAACTCTCGACTTTTGGCAGAGTATGTATACATACAATAGTATTTGTTGAATCTCAACTCAAAAAAAAATACCCTTTGAATAAAGGATATTTTTCAGGTGTGATTATGTGAGGAAAATATTTACTTGAAACAAAAGAGCTATTTATGCATTGACGATTGACAGTAACACTTTAGACATCTCCGAAAATTAATTATGCGTTCGTTAAAACCCCTGGTAGGGGCGATCTTCGTAGCGAAGATCGCCCTTACATCATTTCCGGAGATGTCTTTTGTCTATTATTTGCTCAGTCCTAAAATCTCCACTCATAGTGTGCTTTAACCCACACCCGACGGTGATTCCTGTACTCCCAGCGTCCTGGAACTAATACACGATGTCTAGCTCGTGCAATAAATTCTGATCTAGATGCAATTGGGTGAACACTCCTATTTACAAAAACTTCTGATGCCGAAGCCTTAGCTCCTAAAGTAGTCATCATTAAAGGTATAGCAAGGATTGCACCAGCAATAATCTTTTTCATACAACTTTCCTTGAGTGAGATTGTGTGTTTTACTAAGTTTGTTGATACTCACTATCTTAAAAGTCCAATTTCTGAATAGGTAGGGAAAAATTAACTAACTTCTGTATGACTATTGTGAAGAGCTTTATGTGACATTAGTCATAGTTAATATTAGGAACTTTGAGAACTTAATCAACGTCACAAAAATAGCTAAAAAATCAAGTTTGACATAGTATGCTTGTGCAGGGCAATAAAAAAGCCCGGTGCATAAAAGCAACCAGGCTAACATTTTACTACCCCCAACAACTAATTAAGCAGAAGCTTGCTCTAAATTAACTTTGACGACCTTGTTCTTTTCTTGAGTCGTCTTAGGCAGTGTCAAATTCAAAATGCCGTCTTTGTATTCTGCTGTAACCTTGGTATTTTCAATCCGAGCAGATAGACCAAAAAAGTAACTGTTTTTTTGGTGTGGAAACTTGCTATATTTTGATACGGTAAACCCTATATATTGTCAGGGAGGGTAGATTCACTTGATTGGAATTTGGACTTCACTACACTTGAGCACATCTGGCGTAAACGGCGAATCGTAGAAAAAACGACGTGGTGGACCAGAAACTGTATAGTTAGGATGTTGTCTGAGCCATTCACGTAGGCGCTCTAGGTTCTGTTGATAGCTTGTGAAAGTGTAAGCACCTTGAAGACCAATACTCACCACCGTCATTGCTGGATGATCTTCTACTTGAATGCCCTGAGCTACATTTTGTGGATGGACGTCTTTGTCACGGTACAAGAAGGATATTTCAGCTTGACCAACCTCATCACCTTTACCGCTTTGTCCGGACTGTAAGGTGATAATGGGATAACGGGTTTCTACTGGTGCCGTCATCGGAATATTATTTGAGCTGATATGACGGTATAAGGGTTCAAAAGCAGCGTTTGCCGCCTGACTAAGTGGTCCAATATAAGTATAGGTACCAGAACGATAATCTGGGTAATGCTTAATTTCGATCTTGCCAGCAGCAGTAGGTGGTGGAAAGCCAATGGGTAGTGGGGCAGACATAGCACTATAAGCTCCAAATCCGATGATAGGAATCGCTATAAGTCCAACAATGATTACAATTGTCTGTAGTTTCATATATTCATTGTAAACAGTAAGATGTCTTTGTTCCTGACTTTATTTGAAGCTCGTCTTCAACTGACATTTCGTCACTCTCTCGATTTTGACTTCATTATTCATTCAAATAAGGATAATTGAATCAGTTGGGCTGACTTAACATTATCAAGATTAGATAACGAAATTCCCAACAACCGAACACCACGCTCGCCCAGTTCAATCGCTTCAAACAGTGTCCTTGCTATGATAATGATTTCATTCAATTCATTAATTGGAGTAAGTGAGGTCTTGCTACGTGTAAGAAGCTGGTAATCCGAAAACTTCACTTTCACTGTTATAGTGCGTCCTCCCGTTTGGTGCTGTTCTAAACGTTGCTGCACAATTTGAGCAATTTGTTCAAGTTCCAATAACATAGAAGAGCGATCGCTCAAATCAATAGCAAACGAAGTTTCCGCACCAATCGATTTGCGGATGCGGTTAGGTTCTACTACACGGTCATCCTGTGCCCTGGCAATTTTGTAATAATACTGCCCCACCTTACCGAAATATTGTGTTAATTCAATGAGCGATCGCTCTTTCAAATCCGCACCAGTACGAATTCCCAACTCATGCATCTTAGCTGCGGTCACCTCCCCAATACCATGAAACTTCTCAATTGGTAATTGTTCTACAAAGACTTGGGCATCTTCCGGCAGAATCACTGTTAGTCCATTGGGTTTGTTTTTACCGGATGCCATTTTTGCCAAGAACTTATTGATAGAGACGCCTGCAGAGGCGGTAAGCTGTGTTTCCTCTAAAATTGCTTCTCTAATGTATCTGGCAACGGTGGAAGCATAAGGGATATTTTGCTTATTCTCAGTCACATCCAAGTAAGCTTCGTCCAGGGCGACTGGTTCCATCAAATTAGTATAGCGTTCAAAAATAGCATGAATTTGGGCTGAAACTGCTCGGTAGACTTCAAATCTGGGTTTGACGAAGATGAGTCCGGGACATTTGGCAAGTGCAATGCGTGAAGGCATCGCGGAGTGAATGCCAAATTTCCTCGCTTCATAACTAGCAGCAGCTACCACACCGCGTTGATTGGGAAGTCCACCCACTACCAATGGTTTGCCTCGGTAATCAAGATTATCCCGCTGCTCGACCGATGCGTAGAAGGCATCCATATCAATATGGATGATTTTCCTAGTATGGTTGCCCATAAAGAGAGGAATAAAATGCCATAGTCTCAAGTTTATAGTACATATGCACTATAGACACTCTCATCTTTCCTTTTCTATTCGTTGATTCAAGATTAGTCCTCTATCTCTGAGAGTGGCTTACGCCCCGAATCTACCGAACGTCGCATCGCTAAACTTATTATTTACTGAACTACCCCCGCATTCATGTGTAGGGTGGTTCACCTTTAAGAATACGCGAGTGCGTTGCGATCTGCCGAGCCTAAAAAAAAGTGCTGTTTCATAACAGCAAAAAAATAAGCAAGTATAAAAAACGAGGTTAGGAATTGGTAATTATAATTAAAGAGCGTGCGACACTTGAACAAGTCGAAGAAATGCTGCAAACTTTGAGAATTTACATTAAAGTAGCAGTAGATATCGAACGGGGTATTTTAGCTGGAGGCGGCGAGAAACACGCTCTTTGTGAAGCAGCACTACTAGAAGATGGTAGTAGACAACGGGATGTATGGGGCGCGGACTGGACTCCATTTAATCAATCAATTGCTTACGAGTCGATTATCAATATTCGTCCAAGCCAAAATAATCGTTCAATGATAATTCAAAACATAGTCATTCGAGAACGCGTCAAACAAATTACCCTGGACTTAATCGGTGGATATAATATTGAATTTAAATGAAAAACAAGCACGTTTCCAAAGTGATGATATTCCACATCGTTTAGGACATACAGCTTCCAATTTAGCTCGTGTACGCTCATTTTGTAATACTGCTTATAAAGAAGCAGTTAAATCGTTACTGAACGAAACTCAATGGTTTATCGAGTGGACAGCAGCAGAAATAGAACCAGAACAAGCTGAGGAACTAGTTAATATCCAAGTTCAATTAGCTCGATGGGAATTAATATTGGATAATATTTGGATAGATGAGAAAAAGCGTGCGGAAATAGCTAATCAGGCAGAAGCTTGGTCACAACGAGTGTTAGATATGTCGGGGTTATTAGATTCGGTTCGCAGAATTTTACCCTGAGCGATCAACTTCAATTGCTTTGTGGGACTTAAGACTTAAACATTTTTGATGAACAAATAAGCCTCAAAACCATACAGGGCGAGGGAAATACACTGTCGCCTCCAGTTACAACAACCTGGCTCTACTCTACAATTTCTAAGGACGCGTAGCGGAGAGTCAAGAAACATCGCCGCTATCTATTTTTAAGCTAAGGAAAATGTAGCGGCTTATTACTAGCTCCTAAACAAGGGTTGAGTACTTAGGTTGGTAGACATGGCTGCGGATAAACGCTCTTTGTGAGCGATCGATAAATACATCCCACGCGGACGACGGAAAATATGTCCGAATTTGAGACATGCTTCCCCGATTGTTGGATCATAGACAATCGGCAAAAACCGCATGGGATCGGACATAATCACACGATAAAACAGCGTTTCATCGTTGTCGAGCAAACTAATCAAGTAAATGTAGCGATCAAGATCGGTATTTTTATGTCCCAGCTGCTGCATGACTCGACGCATCTGCAAATCTTCAGATTCAGTGACATCAGGAATCAGCCCTACTAATCCCAGTTTTTCCCGCTCTTCAAGAGTAAAGGCGGTAGACTTGTTCAAAACTGAATCGCGTAAAAGCTCGACACCATGTTTATTGTTTGACAGCTGGAGAACCGGAATCAAACGTTCTTTTGCTTCGCTACTTTCGCTCTTGTTGCCCGACTCGAACATATGAGAAGGGCTGCCGAGGAACTCTCCGTTGCACAACCTGTTATTAGTAGAGCAATTGTCCAGATAGAAGCAGAACTTGGAATTCCTTTATTTGATCGGGTAGGACGACAAGTTCAACTGAACCAGTTTGGTCGTGCTTACTTGCACCGGGTGGAGCGAATTTTTAGAGAACTAGAGCAAGCACAATATGAGATGAATGACTTAGCAGGACCAGAAACGGGTCAAGTTGGATTGGCAATGCTGCATACAATCGGGGCACAATTGCTTCCAGAGATGATTAGTGTGTATAAAAGGACTTGGCGTTGGGTTTATTCCAGCACTTGCTTGGCGTTGCATTGATAACTTAGTTCCGGTTAAATTGTCAATCTCGAACCCAGTTTGTCAGCGAATAATTGGTGTGGCATGGCGGGAAGAACACTATTTGTCTTCAGCAGCACTACAGTTTCGCCAGTTCTTAATTGACTACTTTGCTCGACTTGAATTTGAAGAAGGAGGCCATCAGGCGTAACTGTGACAAGGGACAGTTTTTGAACTATTTCTCGACGTGATAGAGAGATTGTGGTGCGATCGCCTGCTTGATTCAGTTGATAAACTCAACGTGTTATATTTTTCCTTCTGTTGGTAGTTCAAAATAATAATACCTTTATATAGTATTCGCTCTATGAAACAAGCTTTGCTGTGGTCTATCCAGATAAAACAGAAATGGCATCATTGGAATTGCAGAAGTGGCAAAGTTATCTTGGCTTTGCTGCTAGTGTGCGTGACAGTGCGTCTGCTTCCCTATTTAGCCCCCATACACGTTGCAGATATTACACAAGAACAACAAGCGATCGCCTTTACAGACCGCAACGGTTTACCATTGGGAACATTACTTACTCGTGACCAAGAGCATACAGCCGTTGTACCACTGAAGCAAGTTTCGCCGCAATTTATCCATGCTATTTTAGCTGCTGAAGATGGGACTTTTTACAAACATGGTGCGTTGGATCTCAAGGCGATCGCCCGCGCATTTCAAGAAGCAATTCACAAAAGAAAAATTGTTTCTGGTGCTTCCACAATTACCATGCAGTTAGCGCGGATGTTGAATCCTAGCAGACGTACCTTGTTGGGCAAAGTTCAAGAAATTTGGCTGTCTTGGCGGTTATCAGCTGGGATGAATAAAGATGAAATTTTCTCTGCATACATCAATCGTTTGCCTATGGGAGGTAATATTTACGGTGTGGAAGCTGCCTCTCGTACCTATTTTTCCATATCAGCTAGTGACTTGAATCTTAGCCAAGCCAGCCTGCTCGCTGCTCTGCCCAACAATCCCACTTACTTTGATCCATATCTGCATTATCCCCGCCTAAAGAAGCGGCAGAAATACGTCCTTAGGCGGATGTTATTTGATAAGCATATTACCTCTGCTGAGGCAGAACGAGCATATGCTGAACAAATTTCGTTTCAGTCACGCCAACAAGGAATTATTGCTGCACCTCACTTCTTGTTTTGGCTAGCCAGTCAGCAAAGAACCCCTCCCCGCAAGCGAGGAGGAGAGATGAGTTCTAACTCAATTCGCACTACCATAGACCGTTCTTTACAGCAGTTTGTCGAAGCACAGGTGCAGCAGGTGGTTTCCACCCTTGCTACCAATAATGTGCATGACGCTGCGGCGTTAGTTATCGACAACCATTCTGGAGAGGTTTTAGCTTATGTCGGTTCGCCGGATTATTTTGATGAAGCGAAGCTGGGTCGCAATGATGGAGTACAAGCACTGCGTCAACCTGGATCTACTTTGAAGCCTTTTCTTTACGAATTTGCTTTAGAAAAAGATATTATATTCCCCAATAGTATATTAGCAGATGTACCTGCTCACTACGCCATTCCCGGAGCAAAACTTTACAGTCCTACAGATTACAATCAAAGCTTTCTGGGACCAGTACGGGTGCGGGTGGCTTTGGCAAATTCCCTGAATGTTCCTGCAGTCAGGGTGTTAGAAAAGGTAGGCGTGCAGAATTTTTTGGATCGTCTCCACGATTTGGGATTTGAACACCTCACACATCCCGCTCAATATTATGGTTTGGGATTAACTTTGGGTAGTGGTGAAGTTAGTTTGTGGGAACTAGCTAGAGCTTATCTTTATATAGCCAGACTGGCAGAAGCGACTCCCCTACTAACTACATTTCCCCACTCTCCACTCCCTACACCTGTGGAGGCATACCATAGCGCGTCTCTACAACTTCCTACGACATGGGAATTAATCACCGATATGTTGAGCGATCGCCATGCGCGTGCTACCGCATTTGGTGTAGACTCAGTCCTGAATTTGCCATTTCCCAGTG
This sequence comes from Rhizonema sp. NSF051, assembly GCA_029379265.1. Classification (GTDB taxonomy): domain Bacteria; phylum Cyanobacteriota; class Cyanobacteriia; order Cyanobacteriales; family Nostocaceae; genus Rhizonema. The sequence continues at coordinate 8,999 of JAQYWN010000003.1, read as the reverse complement.
CTGTTAAAACTGGCACTTCCTCTCATTTCCGAGATACTTGGACAGTGGGTTTTACAACTGATTATACTGTCGCTACCTGGGTAGGTAATTTCGATGGCACTCCGATGCGACAAGTTTCTGGTGTTACAGGAGCCGCGCCTCTGTGGAATAGAATTATGTTACACCTGCACGAACACCAAGAACCAGTTGGTTTTTCACCTCCAGAAGGTATGCAAAAACTCCCAATTTGTGCAACATCAGGATTGCCACCTTCACCAGATTGTTCTTCGGTAGTAGAAGAATATTTTTATCAAAAAGATCTAAAAAAATACGAACATTTACAGAAGAATGATGAGTCATTAGCTGCGCCATCTCATTTTAGTACTGGCATCAAGATTTTATCTCCACACAATCGCGATCTCTTCTTACTCTATCCAGGTGGAGAAGCGAACCAAAGACTGGAGTTTAAGTTAGCAGGGACATCACAGCCTGTAGAGTGGTGGCTGAATGGTGAGAAATTAGCTACACAGTCGTCTCATTCTTTATTTTGGCAACTGCATCCCGGTAATTGGACTTTGGAAGTGAGAACCGGTGAAACTCGCCTTCACGTCAATTTTAAAGTGCAGTTAGGGACTTTCAAACCAAAAAATCGGGGTTTTTCAATTGGCAATACTTGATAGCCATTATATTTTAAGGAGAGCGATCTATTTCTGCCAGTTCTCGTACCCCTAATGAATGTGCTTTCAAATCATTTACAAACTATCAATGCTTTAAAACAACCCACTAGTATGGCTTGGGTAGAACAGGCACTAGCCAACCTCGACACAATTCTCCTAGATCACTCCCATTGCGAATGCAAAGCTGCGGGCGTGGCGTTAAACTATATATTTCGCTACCCTTCCAATACCAAAATGATACGGGAATTAACTGCGATCGCCCGTGAAGAACTAGAGCACTTTGAGTTAGTCAATCAATGGCTGGAACGTCGGGGAATTCCCTTAGCTCCTCTGCCACCACCTCCCTACGGTGCTGGTTTAAAAGCCCAAGTTCGTCCCACTGAACCAGATCGCTTTTTAGATTCAATGCTCGTCACTGGTTTAATTGAAGCACGCAGTCACGAACGACTGGGATTACTAGCAACTCACTGTCCCGAACCAGAATTAGCCAAATTTTATCGCAGCTTGATGGCATCTGAAGCACGCCATTTTGGTATTTACTGGGTGTTGGCTGATACCTATTTTGACCGTGAAATTGTCAGACAACGATTAGAAGAATTGGCTATTGTTGAAAGTGAGTTACTAGCAACTCTGTATTCAGAACCTAGAATTCATAGTTGATTCGTATCCAAGTCACGATTATTGCTTGTCCAATATGTGGTGGGAGTAACAAGTAGATATCAATCAACACAAAGAACAGTTTAGTTATGCCTATATTTATGCGATCGCTTCAAAAGCAGGTTACTCCTTCCAAATTGCGGCTAAACCTCTAGATTTTGATGGAATCGACATTATCCTTGCTGGAAGTAGTGAGGAAGGGCTTATCCGTTATCCTCGGCTAGAACTATTCTAAAGTCAGCGTGTCGTGCCCATCATGCAGTGCTGCTGCCACAGCTTGAATCAGCCAGTTTTTGAGGACTCCGACGCAGCCAATGCGATTCTATCTTTCCTGCAAAGCTATAATTTGCTTAAGGAACAGAGGTAGAAACTGGTTATGTCAAATCTTGAGCAAATCGAAGCTGCAATTCTCTCGCTTCCATCGAATGACTTTGAGAAACTGAGACACTGGTTTTTTGACATGGATTATCAGCGTTGGGATGAGCAACTAAAGCGCGACATTGCAAAGGGCTCTTTAGAGGCATTGGCTCAAGAGGCGATTGCTGAATTCAAGGCAGGGCACTGCCGCGAAATTTAATGCACTATACGACACGACGATTTTGGCAATGCTACAACGCTTTACCAGAAAATGTACAGCGAACTGCCGATCAATGCTACGAGTTGCTCAAAACCGATCCGTCTCATCCATCGTTGCATTTCAAAAAGCTTGGTAGCAAATATTGGTCAATTCGAGCAGGGTTAAGTTACCGTGCTTTAGGTGTTGAGGTGGAGAACGGCATTTCATGGTTTTGGATCGGTACACACGCAGAGTATGACTTGCTTATCTGCAAGCTATAGCGGCACATACTCTTAAAAAGCTTGTGTTATACAAGTGAATGTACAGAGATTCATAGCGAAAATCAGTAATTAACTGAGGATGAAATTATTAAATTAAATCGATAAAATTTGGATTTGTGTAACTCGGTGCATGGGCTTTGTGTGTTTTTCTGTTGTAATTAACTCATCAGCTTTGAGCTGTATTGCGGCAGCAACGTGAAGTGCATCCATCGAAGCTGAACCATAGGCACAGGCTAGCTGATAAGCATCTTGCATAATTTGCTCTAATTCTGTTGCCCAGCGGCTAACCGCAGCGAAGAAAATTTCGTAAAATTCTACTTCGTCTCGCTGATGGTGATAAATTGCTTTAGGTATAACCTCTAGCTTCACAAATTGACTAGACACAAATTGCCGGTTTCCATCGTTGAGAATGGTGTTTGCTCTAATACTTGCTAATTGAACTCCTCTAAAAGCAGTAATAAGTACACCAGAGTCAAGATAAGTTTTCTTACGACTCACAGTAGCCGCCCCGACGTTCTGCAAGCTCTTGTTGGATTTCTGTTTCATTAAGCAATCGCATTCCAGAGGTAAGCGCTCGAGTACGAATTTCCCACAGTTTCTTAGCTAAGGGTGTTTGTGGAACGTATTCGGATTCTGAGTCAGATTGAAGCGAATCAACGAATTCCAAAACCTGCTGCTGTTTTTCAGGCGTGAGTGTTCGCCAGCGTTCAAGAATCTGTTCTTCTCTTGCCATAAGTTACTTTTTCACAGCGCAATACTCCTATTATCGCTTAAGCGATCGCCAATCTACAACTGATACAGCTTGCTGCTTTCGATGTTGCACGTATTTGCACTACCCCATCCCTGATGGGATCGCAGATGGCATTTCACAGAAGCCCCACAAATGAATTTAGGGGCTTGAAACCTTGTAGCAGGGGGCTTTTAAAAATTTATAACTGAATGCCCTCTACCTTTCTTCGGTTACCTCGTCACGTTCTAGAGGTCATTCAGAAGAACTTTACGGAAGCGGATTTCCACCGGTTACTCCATACACTTCGCCGGTCACATAACTGGATTCCTGCGAAGCCAAGAGTACATAGATCGGAGCGAGTTCGGCAGGCTGAGCCGGTCGCTTCAACGGCACTTGCGCTCCGAAATTTGGAATCTTCTCAGGCGGCTGACCACCGCTAGACTGTAGAGGCGTCCAGACCGGCCCCGGAGCTATAGCATTTACACGGATTCCTTTGGGTGCGACTTGCTTGGCCAGCGACTTTGTGAAAGCAACAATGGCGGCCTTTGTGGGAGCGTAATCGAGCAAAATCGGTGAAGGATCATACGCCTGAATGGAAGTCGTGTTGATAATTGTCGCTCCGGGAGACAGATGGGGAAGCGCTGCTTTGGAGATCCAGAACATAGCGTAGACATTCGTCTTGAATGTTTGGTCGAACTGCTCAGTCGTGAGGTCTTCAATGCTTTCCAGAGCTTGCTGCTTGCCTGCAACGTTCACAACAATATCCAGTCCGCCCAGAGCTTCGCGTCCTTTCTCTACCAACGTCTTGCAAAAGCTTTCCTCACTGATATCGCCCGGCAACCGCACGGCTTTCTGTCCCGCAGCCTCAATCAGTGCAACAACTTCTTGAGCGTCTTTTTCTTCGCTTGGTAAGTAGTTCAAAACGATATCTGCCCCTTCACGTGCGAACGCGATGGTCGCTGCGCGTCCGATTCCGGAATCGGCTCCTGTAATTAGCGCTTTTCGTCCAGCTAAACGTCCAAAGCCTTTGTAACTTTCCTCGCCATGATCCGGTTTTGGAGACATATCCTGCGCTAATCCAGGGGGCGATTGAGTCTGCTCCGGAAACTTTGGCTGCGGATATTGCGAGAGCGGATCTTGCATAGCATATTGGTTCTTTGTCGTGTCCGTGTTTTTCATAAGTCACCTATTAAGAGGAAAATTTTGAAACATTTCAGCACAAACTGCTTTGCAGCTTTCTCTGCTCATTCAAGCGAACAGAAGAGCCAAGCGCGGCTTGGAGACACACTTTGGGTTGTCTTGCCAGAATTTTTGCAGCTACTATTCATAGCAGATAGCTGGAGAAATTTTCACTCCGAAATTAAAAAACGCCACAGGCAGCAAAAGTAGGACTAGTGCTGGTGGAATGGTTAACGACTCAAGCTGCAGCCCCTATTGGCTGCCTAATAAGCGATATTACAGCTTCAACAATGGCATCCGCATCAATTTTTGCCGCATGGAGAAGTTCCTCCGGTTCGCCCGATCCTGGCATATCGAGTACTGCCAGTTTAACTAACCGTAATGCAGGTCCATTGTATGTGGGTACGGTGTCGTTACCAGTGAAGGCATCAAGCACTGCTGCACCTAATCCACCTTCACTCCAGTGGTCTTCAACAACGATAAATTTGCCATCTGTATCATGGGCAGCTTGATGTAGCGTCTGTACATCAATAGGTTTGACAGAATAGGTGTCAATGACACGCACTGTGATGCCTTCGCTTTTAAGACGGTCGTAAGCCTTCAGCGCTTCATGTAGAGTCACACCTGCACCAATTACAGTCATTTGATCGCGGTCAGAACTACGGACGACCTTACTACCACCAATGGGAAACTGTTCGTCAGCTCCATAGATCACAGGCGTTTTCATGCGAGTGGTGCGCATGTAGACAATCCCATCGCAGTCAACCATTTCTGAAACCAGTTTGGCTGTCTGGTTGCCATCACAAGGATAAAGTACAGTACTGCTCCAGACTGCTCGTAAAGAAGCTAAGTCCTCTAGTGCCATTTGGGATGGTCCATCTTCTCCAATGGATACCCCAGCGTGGGAACCGACCAGCTTAATGTTGGCGCGAGAGATGGCAGCCATGCGTACAAAGTCGTAGGCTCGACTCAAGAAAGCAGCAAAGCTGGAAGCAAAAGGTTTGTATTGCCGCACTTGTAAGCCAACTGCCGCAGCTACCATTTGTTGCTCGGCAATAAACATTTCAAAGTATCGCTCAGGATAGGCTTCGGCAAAATCTACAGCATAGGTTGAGTTGCTCACCTCACCATCAAGGACGACAATATCAGGTCGAGCAGCTCCCAAAGCCTTCAACGCCTCGCCGTACACTTTACGTGTAGCGATCGATTCCCCTTCTTGATAGATGGGAAGTTGCAATGATTGAGCAAAAGAGCCTGTCACCGCAGGTTGATCTTGCCCTTCAGGTTTTTGGACTTGGATAGTGATGTGGCGCTCACCGCCAAGTTCGGCGATCGCCTCTTGTGCTTGGTCAGGTTTGAGCGCCTTACCATGCCAACCACCTATATCCTCCAAAGAAGCAACACCCTTTCCTTTCTCGGTCCGAGCTACAATTACCGTGGGTCTGTCATCGATAGTTGTAGCTTCACCATAGGCTTGGTCAATCTGTGTGAGATTATGACCATCGATCTCAATCGCGTGCCAACCAAAACTTCTGGCACGCGCCGCATAAGCTTGCGTGTTCCATCCCAGTTGAGTTTGACCTCGCTGACCTAGTCGATTAACGTCAATAATGGCAGTCAGATTGTTGAGATTGTAGTGCGAGGCATGCTCAAAGGCTTCCCAAACTGAACCTTCAGCTGTTTCACTATCACCCAATAGCACCCAGATACCGTAAGGGAGTTTATCGAGATACTTACCCGCTAGCGCCACACCAACTCCCATCGGCAGTCCTTGTCCCAGCGAACCAGTTGCCACATCAACCCAAGGTAAAATTGGTACGGGATGACCTTGCATACGGCTACCAAACTTGCGTAGCGACAGCAACTCCTCATCGGAGACAACCCCCACTGCCTTGAACATGGAGTAGAGTAAGGGAGAAGCATGCCCCTTTGAGAGAATGAAGTGATCGTTATTGGGAGAGTGCGGATTGCTGAAGTCGCAGCGGAAATATTTGCTTAGCAACACTGCCATTAAATCGGCAGCTGACATTGATGAAGTGGGATGACCTGAATCTGCGGCAGTTGTGGCGCGAATACTGTCCACACGTAGTTGCTGTGCCAGTTCATGCCATTGGTGTAGTTGAGCTTGTGTGGTCATAGTTACATCCTAATCGAATAGGCTATCTTCAATTGGGTAATCCGAAGATGAAGAAGTGAATGGTGATTAAAAAAGCCCCTAGTAGCTGGTCGGACTAGAGACTTGGAAACACAAAGTATATTCAACTATTCTCCTTTCCAAAAATTATCTTTATTACCTTCATTGCTCCTCCCTCCAAAGAAAGACTGTAAGGTAAATTTTGTCTGTAATCAGCTATACAAACCCACTTATTCAAAGAAGTGTTAATGGTTAGTGGTTAATTGTTAATGGCAATCATCAATCATCACTATTCTAAATGAGAGGACGCTTGAATGTCCATTTCATCAAGTACTTCTTCAATTGCATTGCGAATCCAGTTGCGGTCAAGTTCCTGTTGTGTATGTGCTTGAACTTCAACTTGAATTGTCATTTCGTTAGCTTTATCTGATAAAGTTTGTAGCAACTCAAATATCTGGAAGATTTGAGATTTTTTAGCGAGTAAATTTAGCTTGTAGTAACGTGCTGGTTTTTTACCTTTGATAACATCTACCAAGACTGAACTTTCGATGCTACTTGTCTTTGAACCATACTTAACAGTCTCTTTGTTATCTTCTACCAGGCTGCGTTTACTGTTTATAAAGTAACCCTTGGAGTTACTAGCTCCCGCACCATTGGATTCTTCATTAGACTCAGTTTGAGTCATCTCGGGTTCGCCATTAGATGAGACAGTAAGCAACAGAGAGACTAACCAGGGTGATAATAAATAACCGCTAAGGTCTAATTCTTCAGATGGAATGACTTGCTTGAAGCTAATTAAACTGGTATTCTCAATAATGGGTGTAGCATTATTATGAATAGTGAGCGAGGGAATATAGCCAATTAGTCCCTTTTCGATAGCTTTAATTATTGCATTCTGAATTCCCAATACATCAATCATTTTTGGTAACGTGGGAAATCGGAAAAAGTAACTCACTAACTCCTCAGCTTTGATGTAACCAGTGTCTGAGTTTTCTAATCCAGAATGCTGAACTAATTTAGCAGGTGTAATTGAGTCAAATACATGGTTTTTTAAAGCATCTAACACTCGCTCTTGCTGGTTTTGACTGGTGTTGAGTTGCGATTGCAAATCAATCATTTCTAGACGAATAGGATTGTTGCCTTCCTGACAGGGTAATGGTAGCAAAATATATTCATACAAACGGCGTAAGGCAGCATTTAGTTCGCTTGCAGCATCTTTAGCTTTGCCGTTAAGTTCTTCGGTATCTTCAACTGTAAACTTATACTTGGCTTTTTGCTCAAGTAGTGAGGCGATCGCACCTACAGTTCTTGCTCCCTTGCGTGCCTTATCCATCTGTACTTTGTTGGGAATAACAAAAGCGAGAGCATTCTTGTATTCTCGTTTATCGTTACCCCGCCCGTCTAACCAAGTCAATGCTTCACTTAAAGTGGCTTCACAACTTTTTTCCGCCCAATCAGGATTGAGATAGACGATGCTAAATTGGGGTACACGATCTGCGATCGCCATCGAATCCTTGGGCCACAGTACCACCTTACCACGACTGTTCTGCAAAGACTTACTCAAGTCAATTCTAATTTTCTCTAAAACATCATCAACTGAGATTTTGCCTTCTTCATCAGCAACTAATTTATTCAGATTAGGCTTAGTTTCAAACCTATAGCGTCGCCCAACATAATGCAAATATAACAGTTGTTCGCGCAGATCGCTCAATGTAGCTGTAATCGTGTTTCGTTCTAACCCAGGAGCAAGACAAGCCGCAGTGACTTCTTGTTCAACAACCCCCCGATCTTCACCATTGCGTACCCCAAAAGAATACAGTAGAATTGCTGAAGCCAATCTAGTTCCCACTTTCAACAGACTAAGGGCAGGCGCATCTTGGGCAATCCGATTGTCTACAGCTTTTACTTTTGCCTTGCGTCCAATTAAGTCAGCTGCTATAACTGAACTGAAACGTTCTCGCTCTCCTACTTGCGAGAAAAACGCTCCCCTGACTCCCTCGTCATCAAAGGGAATATTACCAGGACTAATTAATAGAGAAGTATCCCCTGCTTGGCGTAAAGCATAAACCACACGTGCCAAAAATTGTAAGGCTCCACGGGTACGTTGATAACTGGGTAAACTCCCCCAGCGATGATACATCAAATCCAGTAAATCAGGATGAAACGGATAGCTCGATTGAATACGCTCGGCTAGTACATCAGCTTGCTGCTGAACTTCTTGTTTGCCTCGATTAGTATCCTCATAGCTTTCTCGAAATCTCCGAAACAGTTCAGCTTGCTGACGCGCTATTTCTTGAATTATAGCTGGATCGCCCACATCAGCAAACAACCGCCGCTGGACAATTTTCATGACTTCATCACCAGAGACAGGTTCTCTTTTAGCATCAATGCGGCTAACTAATTTATCCAGGATATTCAAAAGTCCTTCATCACCCACAGCTTCCTGAACACTGGCTTGTAACGAATAAACTAAAACGGTTTTAGGCAAATCTCGGACAACCTCCGTCAGCTTCTGCACAAAAGTCAAAACTTGACGACCAAAAGTTGTGTCTCCTACAATTAACCCCATTGCATTGCTAACATAGACCAAAAACTCATCCATCAGCAGCAGAATCGGCTTGTCGCCAAAAATTTTTCGTAAACTCTCACTACCAGGCGCAATGCGTTGTCGATCCTCTGTCTCAACCAAGGCATAAGCTTCCGCCCCTCCAATCTGCCAAGCTAAATATCCCCAAGGTGTCAGAATCTGGGCTCAGATCTTGCACCTACGGTATAAACCAGGAGTAGGCGAATAAAGAGTACAAAA